>CAITQQ010000413.1 GCA_903894575.1 uncultured bacterium | reverse complement strand
TTCGATCAGGTCTTCCTCCACCTTCTCGGTACCAAAATTCCTTTCCACCCAACTGGCACCGCCACAGGCAGTGCAGGTTAGCATTACAGGGTAAGAAGTCCCACAATAATGGCATTGAAGCCTGTGGTGAAGTTTATGGTAAGTCAATGTAACATCACAATGTTCGCAATGAGGAATAAAACCACAGGTGCCACAAATCTTATAGGGTGCATAACCCCTTCTGTTCTGAAAAAGGATGACCTGTTTTTTCTCTGCAAGGGCCTTGTCCATCGCCTCTTTCAGTGCAGGCGTGATCATGTGACGGACCATTTTGTTGTTGACCATGCCCCTGGTATCCGCCACTGTGATGGAAGGCAGTTCAACGCCGCCATAACGCTCAAACATTTCCACCAAACCATATTTTCCACTTACCGCCTGGGCATAGGTTTCGATGCTGGGTGTTGCACTTCCCAGGACCACTTTTGCATTGCACATCCTTGCATAATAGAGCGCTGCATCACGGGCATTGTAGCGCGGTGCAGGATCCTGTTGTTTGAAGGATGCATCCTGCTCCTCATCAATGATGATGAGTGAAAGGTCGGTATAAGGTAGAAAAAGTGCCGATCTTGCACCCAATACAACCCTGATTTCTCCTTTTTTCACCTTGTTCCAAAGCTCTACCCTTTCATTGGGATTGAACCTGGAATGATAAATGGCGATATAGCCACCAAAATGTTGTTGTAATCTTCTGATGATCTGTGCAGTCAATGCAATTTCCGGAAGCAGGTACAGCACTTGCTTACCGGCCAATACCTGCGCTTCAATCAGTTTGATATAGACCTGCGTCTTTCCGCTTGACGTTACTCCATGCAGCAAACAAACCTCTTTTTCCTCAAGGGCCTTGATCAATTTTTCATGGGCAACGGTCTGTATTGGAGAAAGGGTGAAATCAATCTTCACCTGTTTGGATTGAAGCTGCAGGCGGTCTACCGATTGCTTTGAAATGATCAGTATTTTTTTCTCCACCAAACCTTTCAACTGGGCTGAACTGGCATCCGCTTTTTTCAGCAAAGCAAGTTGTTTCACCTCCCCTTCTGTTTTCTGAAGATGAAGGAATGCCAGCAACAATTCCAGTTGCTTTGGAGCCCGGTTGTTCCATTGGTTCAGCAACCCGGCCAGGGCTTCTTCATTGTGGTAATCAGGATGAAGATGAACAAAATTCTCTCGTTTGGGAGTATATTTCTCCTTGAGTGATTCCCACGCGATGCATACCTTTTTTTCCAGTAACCTTTTGACCACAGGGTAAACATGTGATGCATCCAAAATATCCTGCACCTCCTCAATCTTCAATTCTTTTTTTAACAACAAGCCTTCAGCCACCAGGTATTCCTGATCATCCAGGTCACTAAAATCCTCCCCATACTCCTCATTAAGCATCAGGATGGTTTCACTGCTGAGTTTGAGTTGTGTAGGAAGGGCAGCTGCCATCACCTCTCCCTCACTGCACATGTAATAATTGGCCATCCAGTTCCAAAGTGAAAGCTGTTGATCAAACACAACGGGTTCGGGATCGAGCACCTGAATGATGGGCTTGGGATCAAAACCCTTTGGACCGATATCAGACAAGGATTTGATGATGCCGGAGTACCTTTTTTGCCTGCCAAAACTGACCTCAACCCTTACACCAGGAATGGCAAGAGACTGCATCTCTTCCGGGATGGAATAGGTATAGGTCTTGGGCAAGGCTAATGGTATGATGATTTCTGCAAACAAGGGTTGAACAGCTTAGGATTTCAAAAAATAATTGGGGTTGATCCAGGATGCCCTGTATTCAATCAGCTTATCCGCCATTTTCTGCTTCGCGATGGCTTTCAACGCTTTGGGATCGGCCTCAGGATAATCTGCAGGGTCAATGGGTTCAAGGTATACAGCCCTTGACTTGCCTGGAGTAAGGGTAAGGAAATGGCGGTAATGCATGCGGTCGTAAGTATCCAAAAAAAGAATGGGCTGCAATTTTTTCCCCGTCTCCACGGCCAGTTTAAAAGCACCGTCGTACATTTCAGCCATGGGGCCATCGGCCATGTTGAATGTGCCTTCAGGAAAAACAGCAATTGAAATTCCTCGGGCAAGGGTCTTGCGCAGGTCATTCAAACTCCTGGCCCTGTCTTCGGGGCTGGATCGATTGACGGTAATCACACAAAACTTGTACAAGAACCCAAAGATGGGCACTTTGAGCAGCTCATATTTTCCAATGGCCCTGAAATGATGCTTGATGGCCAGGATCACAACTATGGCATCAAGATAAGAAATATGGTTGGGGATGAAAATGTATTGCTCATCAGGTTCCGGCTTAGATTCATAGCGGTTTACATGTCTTATCCCAACCAGCAGAAAGAAGAGATGTCCCAAAACCCTGTAAATCTCAAACATGATGTTGCCACCCCGGAATTTGCCCAAGGGCAGACAGATCACCAGACAAGGAATCAGGAGAATGATGATAATGATCGCCAGGAGATAAGCATACAAGCAATACAAGAACTGAAATGGGGCGATAAGGAACCTGGCTTTGCGCATATATTAATTCAAATATACACTTTCCCGTTTGTATCTTTGCCGGCCAATGACAGCGGAAAAGACCATAGCACTGCATACACTGGGTTGCAAGCTGAATTATTCAGAGACCTCCACATTGGGAAGAATGCTGGAAAAAGAAGGCTTCACCAAAAAGGAATTTGACGAGCCCGCAGATGTTTATGTCATCAATACCTGCTCTGTAACAGAAAATGCCGACAAAGAATGCAGACAACTGGTCAGGCGCATCCAAAAGCAAAATGCCGAGGCTGTAGTGGTCATCACTGGTTGCTATGCACAGTTGAAGCCCAAGGAGATTGCCGAAATACCCGGTGTAGACCTTGTACTCGGCGCTGCAGAAAAATTCAACCTTCCAGAGCACCTCAGGAATTTCACAAAGGGTGATTCAACAAAAATTTGCAGCTGCGACATCAGCGAGGTCAATGATTTCAATGCCTCTTTCTCCGTTACAGACCGTACCAGAACATTTTTAAAAGTGCAGGACGGATGCGATTACAATTGCTCGTTTTGCACCATTCCACTTGCCCGTGGCAAAAGCAGGAGCAATTCAATTGAAAATGTGGTTCAACAAGCAAGGGAAATTGGTAGCAAGGGAGTCAAAGAAATTGTACTAACAGGTGTGAACTTAGGAGATTTTGGTATCAGAAATGGTGAAAGAAAAAATAGTTTTTTTGAGCTCTGCCAGGCATTGGATACCGTCGAAGAGGTAAGCCGGTACAGGATTTCATCCATTGAACCCAATTTGCTTACCAAGGAAATCATTGAGTTGGTTGCTTCGAGCAAAAAATTCATGCCTCATTTTCATATCCCGCTGCAAAGCGGAAGCAATACCATCCTTGGATCGATGAGAAGGCGATACAAGAGAGAACTCTATGCCGAGAGGATTGAGATGATCAAAGCACTGATGCCTGATTGTGCCATTGGTGTGGATGTCATTGTTGGATTTCCATCCGAAGGTGAAAAGGAGTTCATGGAGACATTCGATTTTCTACATTCTCTCGATGTTTCTTACCTGCATGTATTCACCTACTCCGAGAGACCCAATACCAAAGCCCTTGAGATAAAGGATGTTGTGCCCGTGCAGATCCGCAACGAACGCAACAAGATGCTCAGGAACCTCTCCTATCAAAAAATGCAATATTTCCGGGCTTCACAGGAAGGAAAGACAAGAACAGTATTGTTTGAACAGGAAAATAAAAATGGGATGATCGAAGGGTATACCGACAATTATATCAGGATCAGTACTCCATTCAGGGATGAACTGGTGAACCAGGAAATGGAATGGCTCATCAGATAAAGCGATCTAGCGAACAACAATTTTCAACTCAGGTGCCAACTGTAGCTTCCCTTTGACGTTTCGAAAAAGTACCTTATTGAACAGGATTGTATCCCCCGCCTTTACATTGTCCTTGATGCTTTCAGCCCAAACCAGACTGAGTTGTGCAGTATTGTTGAAGTCCCCCACGCGAAGATCATTCATTGATTTTGTTTGCCCTGATTCATCATCCCGGTAGGTGCTTTTGAATTTATAGTTGATCCGAAATGCGTTGACGGTGTAGAGCTTCCCAGCATTGTCCTTCACCAAAATGGCTGCAGGAGTAATAGCAGCGATTTGTCCAGCCAGCGCATTTCCAGTTCCTACAGGGCCCCAGTAAGTGGCAAATGTCAGGGGCATGGGGGCTGGTAACGTATCCACCTTGGCTTTCTTGGATTGCGCGAAGGAAAAGATTGATGCCAGAAAAAAAACAAAAGACAAGACAAGTTTGCTCATGGTACAAATCTAATCCTAGTGATGATAATGAACAGTTAAATCTGACCTATGCTATCCAAGATTGGCCAATCCTTCTTTCAGCATCTTGATCTTGTCCATTGCATCTGCCTGCTTTTTCCTTTCCATGTCTACCACTTCCTGTTTGGCATTGCTGACAAATTTCTCATTGGAGAGTTTTCTCTCAACACTTTCAAGGAAGCCCTGGAAATAAGCCAATTCAGTTTCAAGCTCTTTTCGCTGGATGGAAGTATCCAATACCTGATCCGCTTTTACATAGAACTTGTCTCCACCAATCACCAGCTGAATGGACTCAGCAACGACTTCATCTGTAATAGTAAATGCTTTCGCGTTCACTTGTTTGCAAAGCAATTCTTGAATCGGCAACCATATTGATGTGTCTTTTGCTGACACAAACAATGAAACAGCATCCTTGTTCTTGATCTGTGCTTTCACCCTTGCGTCACGGATGGTAGAGATGGCTGATTTAAGCAATACAGCCTCTTTTAGGATCGCATGGTCTGCATCCCTGGCAATGAATGATGCATCCATCTGTCTTACACAAAGATCAACAGGTTGATTGTCCCTCAACAGGTGGTACATTTCTTCCGTCACAAATGGCATGAACGGATGCAGCCTTTCCAATAATATTTCAAAAAAACCAATGGCCTTGTTGAGATGGGCCTCATCCATGGGCTTTTCAAAACCTGGCTTGATCCACTCAAGGTACCAGCTGCAAAAATCATCCCAAACCAAGGTATACAATGTTTTGAGGGCCTCGCTCAGCTTAAATTGCTCCATCGATTGATCAACTTCCGTACACACTTCACGCAACCTGGCATCAAACCATTCATGGGGCCAGTCAGAACCCAAGGTCATCTCCTCTGCAGTGAGATTGGGTTTTGATCTCTCCTTCCAGAGTTGAACCAGTTTGAGTGCATTCCAAATCTTATTGATGAAATTTCTTCCCTGTTCATTCGACGCCTTGTCCCACAAAAGATCATTGCCAGCAGGAGATGCGATCAGAATACCAAAACGAACGGCATCTGCACCAATATCATCAATCATTTCAAGCAGGTCTGGAGAATTGCCGAGCTGCTTGCTCATTTTTCTACCCTGCAGATCTCGAACGATGCCGGTAAAGTATACATCTTTGAAAGGCTTTTCACCCATGTATTCATAGCCTGCCATCACCATCCTGGCCACCCAGAAGAAAATGATTTCGGGTGCAGTGACCAATGTATTGGTGGGATAATAATAAGCAACATCCTTGTTCCCAGGATTGGAAATGCCCTTGAAAACCTCAAAAGGCCAGAGCCAGGAAGAGAACCAGGTATCCAAACAATCTTCATCCTGCTTGAGTTGTGGATTTTCTATCCCATACATTGCTGAAAACTTTTGCTTGGCATCCGCCTCATCCATGGCAACGATAAAACGCCCTTCTGCATCATACCATGCTGGAATCTGATGGCCCCACCAAAGCTGACGCGAAATGCACCAATCCTTGATATTTTCCATCCAATGCCTGTAGAGGTTCTTGAATTTGGCAGGATGAAAATTGATCTCGCCTTCTTGCACAGCATTGAGTGCCGGGGAAGATATTTTCTTCATGTCTACCCACCACTGCAATGACAACCTGGGCTCTACCACAACATCTGTGCGTTCGGAGAAGCCCACCTGATGGGTATATTCATCAATCTTGACTACATGACCGGCCGACTTCAATTCCTCAACAATCTGCTTTCTCGCCTCAAAACGATCCAGGCCTATGTAAAGCTGGGCATCAGCACTCATGGTACCGTCCTCATTGAGGATATCATACACTGCAAGACCATGCTTGATACCGATTTGGTTATCATTCATGTCATGTGCTGGCGTGATTTTCAATGCGCCAGATCCGAAATCCGTGGCCACATAGTCATCCCCGATGATGGGAATTCTCCTGTTGATCAGCGGCACGATGGCTTCAGTGCCTATGAGATGTTTGAACCGCTCATCCGCTGGATTTACAGCTATGGCGGCATCGCCCAGAATCGTTTCAGGACGAACAGTGGCGATGGTGATGCCTCCTTGTTCAAGCGGCAAGGGATTCCCTTCCTTGTCCGCCAACTGGTATTGGAGAAAATACAGCTTTCCTTGTACCTCTTTGAAGATTACTTCTTCATCACTCAAGGCCGTCTTTGCACGCGGATCCCAATTGATCATACGCTTCCCACGGTAGATATATCCTTTGCTGTAGAGGTCATTGAATACATGGATCACAGAC
>CAITQQ010000412.1 GCA_903894575.1 uncultured bacterium | reverse complement strand
GCATCAGTTCTTAACCACTGTGGGGTGATGAAATTTTGGCAGACATGCCCTCTTGTCTCGGGGGTGAGGATAACAGGATAAACGTAGTGTAGAGCCGTCTCGCAAGAGGCGACCAGGGTCGACCACTGAACTTTGCGCTACAGCTAACTGCCTCGTGGAGGTTCGATCCCTCCCCCTACAGCTCTAAAAAGCCCGTAATCAACTGGAATACAGTTTTTTATGGGCTTTTTGATTTTGGGGTAGTTTCAATAAAATTTTAGTTGAACTCGACCCTGAAACGTAATTATCTCCAATTCCGGTACTTAAGCTTTAACCATCAATACAGGCCATTTATACAGGAGACAAAAACGATACAATCAACATGTTCGGCATTGACAATTCTTTTTAAGCCGGTAAAGGGTTTATTCTGATTTGACCGCCGACCGCTTTTAAAACTTTCATAATTGTTGAAAATTGTGGTTTGGCTCCATCAGATAACGCTTTGTATAAACTTGGTCTGCTCATTCCTGTTTCTTCGGCTATTTTGGTCATGCCAATAGCCTTTGCGATATGCCCAATTGCAGTTACAATTT
Source organism: uncultured bacterium (assembly GCA_903894575.1). Taxonomy (GTDB): domain Bacteria; phylum Bacteroidota; class Bacteroidia; order Chitinophagales; family Chitinophagaceae; genus Pollutibacter. The sequence goes on along the minus strand of CAITQQ010000412.1, from coordinate 9,237 downwards.
CAGTATCATTTCCTTCCTCTAAAACTGAATTTAGGTATTCAGCAATCATTTCGTTGCTATCTAAATAGTCTGCGATTTCAAATTTTGAGGTTTCCATTATTTAGTTTTTTAGTTTGTCCCAAATTTCTTTAGCTTTTTCAATGTCTTTCGATTGAGTTGATTTATCTCCTCCAACAAGTAGAATGATAATCTTTCCATCTTTTTCTTTTACATATATTCTGTAGCCTTTCGCATAGTTTATTTTCAATTCAGTAATTCCGTTTCCCACTGGTTTACAATCCCCATAGTATTCATCCATTTCTAATTTTTGAAGTCTGAACAAAACTTTGGCTTTTGCCCTCAGATCATTCAATTTTCTTAACCACTTATCAAATTCTATTGTTTTTTCAATAAAGTACATTTTTTAACTTGTATTCATTTGGATACAAATTTACAATAAATATTTTGATGAATACAGGTGTTTTAATCTAATAAAATGGTAAATACCTCAGTTTTCAGGTGTTAAAAAACATGGACCGTTTTATAATTTTCCCGGATTGCACATGCGGGTGCTGGAATTGGGCAAGAGAAAAAAATTAGGTAATTTCAATATGGAAAATGCCTCTGACCGCTGGATGGCTTTTCTCGCAGAACCTGAAAAACTGATCACCATGCCCAAGTTCGACATTTCCATTTATCCCAATCTGATGAAGGCTGTTGATTTACTCGACAGATCAAACTTCACTATGGCACAACAAATCGCTTACGACAACCATCTTTTTGCTGTGGCCGACATCAACCAGTCACGTATGGAAAGCTTTGATCAGGGTTATGATGAGGGATTGGAAAAAGGATTGGCAAAAGGGCTGCAATTGTCTATTGCCATTTACAAAGAACTTCAATCCGGAATACTTTCCGTTGAAGAAATTGCACTAAAATATTCCATCACAGTAAGTGAGGTGGAGCATCTTGCTAAAGAATTTGAATAAATCCCTGTGTTTATCCTGAAGATTCATGAATTTTAATTGTAATCTGCTTAAACCCTGATAAATAATTACTTTAAAGATGAAGAAAAATTACAAGGCTTTATCAATGTATTCTTGAAAAGGGTTAGCGCTCAATTTATGCCATGAAAAAATACCTCACCTCAGTCATCGCCATTCACAATGTTGAGGGCAAACTTGGAAAATGGCCCGGCCCCATCATTGAAGCAGAATCCTTTGAAGCAGCACAAGAATGGTGTCTGAAAAACACACAGTATCTTTTTGTGGAGCAGGAAATCATGGAAGCCCGAAAGGAGGATGATACCGACTTCCAGCTCAACTGACCAAACCAGTTGGCTACAAATTGTAGTCACTTTTTTTGCCTTATACCCCATCTGTCAACTTCTCTTTGCCAAGGAATTTTCGTCGCTCATTATTCGGTAACTTTAGGGGCAACCTCCCAAATGATAGATTCAATATGATTTTAAATATACCCAAACATGGACCCCGCATCCGAGAGGTCATCGTTACCCCCATTGCCATCACAGATCCGCCTTTGCTGAACGCTGCTGGCTTGCATGCCCCCTATGCGCTGCGCACAATCATGGAGATTGTTACGGATGACGGGATATCTGGGATCAGTGAAATCCCGGGGAACCTTGCCATCAATGAGGCATTGGCTTCTGCAGGTGACGTGATCAGAGGAATGGACGTGTTTCACCTTAATCCCATCCGCAGGGCATTGGAGCAACGCTATGGCATTGATGCTGCGGGCGACAGGGGCCTTGCTCCTTGGGACCAACGAAAGCTGGTGCATATTTTCAGTGCCGTAGAGGTGGCCTGCATGGACATCATTGGAAAAGTGACGTCAAGACCTGTTGTAGATCTTTTGGGCGGTAAGATGCGCGATGCCGTTCCGTTTGCCGCATACCTGTTTTATAAACCTGCCGGGGCTGGCGGAACATTGGCTTTCAATCTTGACAACAATGCAGAAGGCTGGGATGCTTCCCGTCAGCTGGCTGCACTTGATCCAAATGGAATGGTTGATCAGGCAAAGGCGATGTGCAAGCATTTTGGTTTCAAATCCATCAAACTTAAAGGAGGGGTATTTGACCCCCAGCAAGAGACAGATGCCATCATTGCCCTGCATGAGGCTTTCGGCGATAACGTTCCTTTGCGCATCGACCCCAATGGTGTTTGGCATCCAGAAACTGCTCTGCATTTTGGCCGGCTGCTCAAACCACATATCGAATACCTGGAAGACCCGGTTCGGGGACAGGCCGCCATGGCGGACATTCGCAAAGCCCTTGATATTCCTCTGGCTACCAATATGTGCACTACATCTTTCGAAGAACTGCCTTCTGCGTTCAGACTTCATTCTGAAGACATCATCTTGAGTGATCACCATTTTTGGGGTGGATTGCAGGCTTCAATGCATTTGGCGGCAATTTGCAAGACTTTTGGTCGGGAATTGTCCATGCATTCCAACAGCCACCTGGGTATCTCCCTGGCAGCGATGGTACATTTGGGTGCAGCACTGCCAGATCTTCATCATGCCTTGGATACCCATTACCCATGGCAGTCTGATGAGATCATTCAGGGCGGGCGATTGGCTTTTGAGGATGGCTGTGTAGCTGTACCGAAGGAACCGGGATTGGGTGTTGAACTTGATCGGGAAGCTCTTGTACAATTGCACAAGAATTACCTGGAATGTGGATTAACCAAGCGCGATGATGAAATTGAAATGCAAAAGATTGAACCTGGTTGGACTTTCAAGGCGGTCCGGTTTTAATGGTGGCCCTCTGAATAGCAATGTAATCCATCATTAAAATCCGGAGAACTTCCTTTACTTTTAATCGAACAATACTTCATTCTTAAAAATTTATCATGGATCCTATCGTGATTTTGCTGATCGGCATTGCCGTAATATTGATTAGCATCATCGTATTAAAACTTCACCCATTCATTTCCCTTTTGTTATCGGCAATCATCGTTGCCATATTGACGCCAGAATCCAACCTCATTGCCTATTTCATCACCAAGGGTTTGGCATCGGAAGAAGCCATAAAGATGTCTCACAAGTCGGTTGGGGAAAGAATTGCAGTTGAATTTGGGAACACCTGTACCAAGATTGGCATCCTCATTGCAATGGCCGCCATCATTGGTAAGAGCATGCTGGAAAGCGGTGCAGCAGAAAGAATCATCCGGTCGATGTTGAGGGTATTGGGCACCAGGAATGCTCCATTTGGGTTTGCCCTCAGCAGTTTTTTTCTTACTATTCCTGTTTTTGTTGATACTGTTATTTTTTTAATGATGCCTTTGGCGAAGGCAATGGCATTGAAACTGAAAAAAAATTACCTGTTGCTTGCGCTTTCAGTCATTGCCGGTGCGGTAATGGCCAATTCATACGTTCCACCTTCCCCTGGTCCGCTGTTCCTGGCCAGCGCCATGAATGTATCCGTTGGGCTTTTGATGGTTTGTGGAATCCTGCTTGGACTGTGCACGATCAGTGTGGGTTTTGCTATCGCTGTATTCCTCAACAAAAAATTTGACATTCCCCTTCGTGATGCGCCTGATGCAAGCATCAAAGATATCACCGCTTTATCCAACAAGGAAGACAAGGACCTTCCTCCGCTGATGTGGGCTGTACTCCCTGCCTTGTTTCCAATGGTCATGATTTGCATTCGCTCCTATTATGAAGCGTTTAAAACGCCGGGGGTGCCCTTCAGTCAACACGATTGGCTCAATAGTTTGTTTGATGTAGTTCTTTTTACAGGCGATAAAAACATGGCGCTGTTCATAGGTGCTGTCATTGCCTTGTTTACCTTGTTGAAGTATGGCAAGATGGACAAGGGTAAACTTACAGCCTTTGTTCAAAATGCTTTGATGAGCGGCGGCGGCATCATCTTGATTACTGCCTCTGGCGGTGCATTTGGTGGGATGCTCCAACAAACGGGAATCAGTCAGCGCATTGCCGTGCTTTCTGCTGATTTTCAACTTGGCCTGATTCCATTGGCCTTTTTGATTACCATGATTGTTCGCTCTGCACAGGGTTCCGCAACAGTTGCATTGATTACAGCATCTGGTATTTTAGCAGGGATGGCGCAGCAGTCGAACCTGAGCTTTCATCCTGTTTATCTTTGCCTCGCCATAGGAAGTGGCGCAAAACTGATTCCTTGGATGAATGATGCCGGATTTTGGATCATGTGCCAGACAAGCAACTTTACAGAAACCGAGGCATTGAAAACCATCACCCCAATGCAAAGCATCATGGGCATCACCGGACTTTTGCTGACCATGCTGGCTGCATGGTTGTTTCCCATGATTTAAACAATTGCAAAAAAAATGAACAACCCCGCTATATTTAGGATCAGTCCTCTTGATAATGTTGCTATTGCTACAGATATTGGCGGTATCAAAATTGGAGATCTGGTGGCTGCCGGAATTGTGGCAACTGAGCATATTCCCATGGCACATAAAATTGCATTGATCAATTTTAAAACGGGCGATGCCATTGTTCGCTATGGCTATAAAATAGGAACAGCCATCTGCGATATTCCCATGGGATCCTGGATTCAGGAGCATATGCTGGAAACACCTGAAGCACCTGCCTTGGACGAAATAAAATATTCCAAATCAATACCAAAGCAAGTTGAAAAACTGGAAGGCTTTAGATTTGAGGGTTACAGAAATGAAGATGGTTCTGTTGGTACAAAAAACATTCTGGGCATCAGCATGAGTGTTCATTGTGTTGCTGGATTTGCCAATCACATTATCACAAGGATCAAGAACCAACTGCTTCCATTGTATCCCAACGTAGACGATGTAATTGCCCTCAACCATACCTATGGCTGTGGCATTGCCATCAATGCTCCTGCAGCCATCATCCCCATTCGCACCATTCATAACCTGGCAAGAAATCCCAATCTTGGTGGTGAAATTTTAGTACTTGCACTGGGTTGCGAAAAGCTTCGTCCTGAAACCATTGCTGGCGAAGAGGCTGAAAGCGATATCCTCTACATGCAAGATGAAAGCCTGACAGGATTTGAGGAGATGATGCAAGCTGCCTTGCAAATGGCAGAAAGACATTTGAAAAAACTCAATGCTAGAAAAAGAGAAACATGTGATGTATCAGATTTGATCGTAGGGATGCAGTGCGGAGGCAGTGATGCTTTTTCTGGGATTTCCGGAAATCCTGTTGCAGGCTTTGCCGCTGACCTGATTGTCAGGGCAGGCGGAACGGTATTGTTTTCTGAGGTAACCGAAGTCAGGGATGCCGTTGAGCAGCTGGTAGCAAGAACAGCTGATGAAGAAGTGGCTGAAAAACTCATCAACGAAATGAAATGGTATGATGCATATCTCGATAAGGGAAATGCAGATCGCGCAGCCAATACCACACCAGGAAACAAAAAGGGCGGGCTGAGTAATATAGTGGAAAAGGCTTTGGGCTCGGTAGTGAAATCTGGAACCATGCCTATTGTTGATGTTGTTTCGCCAGGCGATCGAATCAAAAAAAAGGGCTTGCAATTTGTGGCTACACCGGCGAGTGATTTTGTTTGTGGCACCTTGCAATTGGCAGCCGGAATGAATGTGCATGTGTTTATTACGGGGAGAGGAACGCCTTACGGACTTGCCATGGTTCCTGTGATTAAAATAAGCAGCAATACAAAACTTGCGAGTCGTTGGCATGATTTGATCGATTTCGATGCAGGTCCGGTCGCCACAGGCGAAAAAACGATCTCAGCAATGGGCTGGGAATTATTTCATTTGATCCTCGACATAGCCAGTGGCAAAAAAAAGGTAGCCACAGATGTCTTGGGTTTGTACAATGAATTAGCTTTATTCAATCCAGGTCCTTTGACCTGATTCACCATCATAATTTTTTTAGATCATGGAACTTAGTAAAATCAAAGATTCGCTGCAAAATGGATTGCTCTCATTTCCCATTACTGATTTTGATGAATCAGGGAAGCTCAATGAAAACAGCTTCAAGGCAAGATTGGAGTGGTTCATGGAGCATGATATTTCTTCCATCTTTGTTGCAGGCGGAACGGGTGAGTTTTTTTCTATAGACAACCAGGAATATGAGCGAATTGTCAATCTATCTGTAGCCACTGTAAAAGACAGGGTTCCTTTGATCAGTTCAACCGGAAAAAGTGTTGCAGAGGGAATCCATTTGGCTGCCATTGCCGAAAAAGCAGGAGTGAATGCATTGTTGCTTTTTCCTCCCTATTTGACTGAATGTCCGCAGGATGGTGTTTTTGAATATGCCCGTGCCATCATCAACAGCACCAGCCTTCCGGTGATTTATTACAATCGGGCCAATGGCACGTTGAATGCCTCTTTCATTGAAAAGCTTGCCCATGCCTGCCCCAATCTGATTGGCCTGAAAGATGGTACTGGCAACATACAGGAACTCAACGATACCATCAAAACTGTTGGAGACCGACTGATTTATATTGGAGGTGTACCGACTGCAGAAATTGTTGCCGAAGCATATTTGTCTATTGGTGTGAATACTTATTCTTCTGCTGCCTTCAATTTTGTTCCGGAGTTGGCCAACAAGTATTACAAAGCCTTGCGCAGCGGAGACAAAACCACGGTTGAACTAATCCTGAAAAACTTCTTTATTCCGTTGGTGCGCATGAGGAACAGAAAAAATGGATATGCCGTCAGTTTAATCAAAGCGGGTGCTGAAATCATCGGAAAATCTGCAGGACAGGTGCGTCCTCCGCTGAGCATGCCAACAGCATCCGAATATGCAGAACTGAAAAATTTGATTGAAGCGAATATGGGTGTTTTTTGAGTTACAACTTTTTGGGTTGAATGATGTATTTGTTTTGGCTAACTTTTGAACCCTTACAATCTCCTGTATCTATTGATAACTGATCATTGAGTTTCTTTTCTGCATAGATTGTATTTCCACCAACAACAAGGTTATTTGTGCTCTTTGCCTGAACGATCAATTCATTGCGAAGGATAAACGCATTGTTTTCAATCCTTATATGCTGATAAACGGAGTTGTTTGCTATTCTATTCCAAGGAGCAATCTTGATTACAGGCTCTGCACATTGGATAAATTTGTTGTTGCGAATGGTCATATCCCTTACATAACCAGATTCATACCAGCTATTGGCATCAATTGCCAAATGAATGGCGTTCATATGGGTTGCTAAAAATTCATTCCCTTCCACAAGTACCTTTCTCCGTGTAGATAAAAGAAAGCCGTGGGTAGGAACCCAAGATACCCTACAATTCCTAATTTCTACTTCAGGTGTCCAGGTAACATTTTCGATAGCATCCCCGATAGTAAGCCCTTGAGGAGAACGCTTTTCAAACGTCAACAACATTTCTTTAGGATTGAGCAATACCGCCTCTTTTACCCTGTTCATACCATATGATGCGTATGATTCCTGGTTGACAAATTCAATTTCATCACCCCTGTTAAAAGCCATAAAACCGTAGGTTTGTTTGTGCATAAACCTAACCTTTAATTGGTTGTCCCCAATTTTTTCAATTATGCTTAGGTAAGTTCCGTGAACATTGATGGCGTCGTCGTGTGCTCCTGAAAGTACGCAGTTCTTTACCAGTATCTTTCCTTTACAGCCTGAAAAATGCATGCAGTCAGCCCATGCAGCAGAAGTTCTGCCGCTTGCTTTGTCGGGAGCTATTGTAACCGAATCGAAGGAAAGGTTTTCTGAAAACTGACATACTAAACCCATCCCATGCATAAAATGGAATTGTATGTTTTTCCAGGAAATATTTTTACTCCCCCGGGTAAACACAGCAGCATAATCCCTGAAAACATCCCGCAGCTGGTAAATACAACCTGTTTTCATTGTATGTTTTCCGCTGACACGAATTAAAAATGGTTTTATTTCTTTCAATTTCAATCCTTTGAGCGGATCTTTCATGCGCCGAAGATCATTGGTAAGCAAATCAAGCTCTTGTGCCAAACCTGTATCATAACTCCAGCCTTCGCCAATCCATTTTATAGCACCATTTTCGATTGTATATTCCGAATCTTTGTGAATTTGAATATCTGCATAGTCGTCGCCTGCAGCAATCACCGTAAATTCTGAAACCGTTGGCCGGTGGTAATCAAAATGAAGATCCTCTATTGATATATTTTCGCAGCTATCTATACAGACTTCAATCATTTTGCCGCGACAGATAACTTCGGCACCAACGCCTGAAATTTCAAAGTTTTTTGCATGCTCCAAAAGAATTCCAATGGCTTTTAGGCTATCTGGACTGTCATTGGTATTGGTGATATTATATTTTTTCCTATGAAGACTGTCAGTAAAAAAATCATACTTACCAGAAGCGAAATGAACCTTGACTGGGTTATTTACAGTCCCTTTACCCCTTAAAATAAGCGTTTGGTTGAACTGACCAGCAGCGGTGATTTTTATGTTGTCACCCGGGGAAAACTGCAATTGATTGATATGACTGAATGTGCGCCATGCTCGATCTTCTGTTAAACCTGAATGATCATCGTTACCATTTACCGGATTAATAAAATAAGTAGTGTTGCCTGGTGATACCCATCCATTCCCTTCAAGTTTAGGTGAATAATTCATTGTAGCCTTGGTTTCAAAAGCTATTGTGTCCCCTTTGTAATTGAGCCTACAAATTTCCCCTTTCGCAGAAGATGCATACACGGCTTTTAGCGGAGCAAGTGATGCCCACAATAAAGCCACAAGGATAATGAGTTTTAATTTGTGCATACATGTATTTCAAGTTGATGGCCTGATTTCATTAATGAAGGTATAAACTTTCATTTAAAATCTTAATTTTATAGCATGGCACAAAACAGAAGGAAATTTTTAAGCATAGCTGCACTGACTTCAGGAGCAATGTCCCTTTCAGGAAATCTATTTGCAGGTAATCGTTTGAAGGAAGAGGAATACGATCTTCCATCAGGCATAAGCAACTTGAAGCCCATGGTTGATGGGATTGTGCCCATCAGCGTTGAGGAAAGAAAACAGAGAATTGCGAAGGCACAAGATTTGATGTCAAAGGAGAAAATTGATGCCATATTTTTAGAAGGAACTGCTTCATCATTTTATTTTACAGGAATGCGGTGGGGACAAAGTGAAAGGACCTTTGGCGTTGTCATTCCAGCTAAAGGTGCCATCGCTTATGTTTGTCCCAAGTTTGAAGAGGACCGCGCCATGGAACTGATCAATCCGGTCTTTGGTAACGAAGTGCGCTGCTGGGAAGAACATGAAAGCCCATATGCATTGATTGCCGGCATCGTAAAAGACAGGGG
>CAITQQ010000411.1 GCA_903894575.1 uncultured bacterium | reverse complement strand
GAAAGCGCTGTTGAAGTGCTGCTACACCTTGCTCACACTGCTGTCGGCGCAGATTGTATTCGCCTCCTGCCAGTGAATGTTTGACCCCGGTATCAAACAACACAATTTTGTAATCTTCTAAATTCAATGGAAAATATTGATAGGAAAGGTCTCTACAATCCAATTGAATCACCTGTGCCTCTCTGCCCATCACACTGGCAAACATGTCCATGATGCCACATTTCACCCCTACAAATTCATTTTCAGCTTTCTGGGCCAACCGAACCAGGTCAAGGCGTTCAAGATTCAATCCAAACAATTCATTCAGCGCAAAAGCAGTGGCAGATTCTACTGCGGCGGAAGATGACATGCCTGCACCGATGGGAACATCGCAGGTCAACACAAGATCAAATCCAGTCAATGATTTTCCGGATTTGAGCAGCTGATCAACAACCCCTAAAACATAAGAGGACCAATGGTTTTCCACTGGCACCAGGGAATGCAGATCAATCTCGTATTTTTCTTCCAGGTCCTTGGCAAACAACCTGATGACGGTATCATCTCGTTTGGCTACGGCAACATAGGCACACAAATCAATCGCTGCAGGCAACACAAAGCCAAGATTATAGTCGGTATGTTCACCAATCAGGTTGATCCTTCCGGGAGATTTTGTCATCATTTCAGGAGCATACCCGTAATGGGCAACAAAAACGCTTTTTACATCCATTTCATCACATTTAAAAAAAGCAAGATACTGAATCCTGCATAGCTTTATTTATACCTAAACTGAGCAGTAACATTTGCGTCCTTGTTGGCCACCACACGAATCCACTTGGATTGAAGTGCTGCCGGGAACACATGGGAAATGGTTTTCCCAGCGGGTACGGTGATCGTTTTATAATCATACCAAACGCCATCGCCTGTAGCATCAAGTTGCAGGGTAAATTGTACCGCAGCAGCATTTTGATGGGATAATTGAACACTGCGAGCATCATAACCGCCAAAAAGATAGGGGTCAGATGCCACACCAGCACTAGCCGGGGTATTCAACCAGGGGCCACCCTGCCCTACAAGCTTCCCCATCTTCCAAAGATCATCAATCACGCCAGCCCATATGGCTGCTTTTTTATCTGCAGATGTAAAAATATTTTTATTATTCCCCAGGGCCTTCGGATCGATACCGGTCATGATCAACATGCCCCTGAATGAAGCGTAATCGTTGATGTGCAATCCATGGGTGGCGATAGGCCTCATCTTGGCAAAACCATCTGCGTTCTCTGATGGCAGTTCATAAAAGGTACCCGCACAGTTGAAAAGGTCACGTTCTGTTGCCACTTCCCTGCAAATGCGCAATGATTGTCTTTCCATCAACCCTTTGTAGGCACCACCACCATGGGGCAGTCTCCAACGTCTTCCTGCACCATCCACCAAAAGAATGGAAGAAGGCTCCACCTGGACAACTTGGGAAGGAATGGCTACTTTATCCCTGATCATGGCTGCACTGGTAAGATCGTTTTTCAAGACAATGTTCATCGCACTGTCCATTTCATAATATCCGGATTCAATGGAAACATTTCCGTCTTTTGCATTGGCAAGGATTCCAAGCTTTCGCTTTTCATCACCCAAGGAAAGCAACAATCCACCCAAACTATTTTGATCTGCAGCTTTGCTGAGACCATTGAACATGGCAGCAGGTTCGCGCAACTGATTTTTATTGTTCCCGTAAACAAAAGATGCAGAGAGTGATGAGGATTGCAATGATTTGACCCTGATCCATTCGCCCTGGGTTTCCTTGGCGAAAGGAACTACGACCGAGGCACCAGCTGAAAGATTCAATTGTTGAAGCAGTTGCCATTTACCATTGCCGAGCTTGTCCACTTCCAATACCAAAGAAACTGATGCGTTGCTATGGTTTTTCAAGAGTGCGGAACGCTTGTCCCATCCTGCAAAAAGAAAAGGTTCAGAAATTGCACCGGCCTGAACTTGTTCATTGTACCAAACAGATCCCTGTGCGCCCGTTGAGCCAAGGCTATCAGGTGTCTTCAGGGAAGTGAACCAAAGGTTTGAATTGGATTGGCCAGGGCCGAGTATGCCGCCCTTTTCTTTTCTTTTGTTGAGAAACTCACTCTTGGCAGCGTCATCACAACCAAAAACCAACTGGTTGTTCCAGCGGGTAAAATCGCCAATGACTTTAAGGTATGAGGATCTTGGCCTTATGCCAGCTGTATTGCTTGATTTGAAGCTCGCAGGGAAACGCCAAAACATGCCATGCATGGTCATCATGAAATCCTTATTCTGTTCTGTGCCGACATTCCTGATCCTGGGCCATTCGGTATTCCAACCATGTGCCCCATCATAGGAATTGGAGGCCTTGGGCAAGCGATAAAAAGACCATTTGCCATTGTCCCTGCAAGCAATGATCACAGACTTGTAGTCCCATCCAGTTGACCAAATTGGATCAGTTGCAGGATTTGGATTTCCTTCAATACCTCCAGGACCTGTCACCTCAACAAACTGATTCCTTCTGATCAGTTTCCATGTCTTCCCATCCCACTCAGACAATGATCCCGCTTCAATCTTTGGATCCACCCTGGCCTTTTCGCCTGCTTCACCATTGTTTGAATAAACATAAACGCCCTGACCAGAATAAAAGCCTTTGCCATGCACACCTTGCAGCAACTCACTTTCATGGCTTTTTGCACCTTCCCTGCGCATCACGTTTCCGTCTTTGAACAATAATTTTACAGTAAGGCTATGCACATCCACCTCATAAAATCCCTCTTCCATGGTGGCAAATACCAGTTTATTCGCAGGGTCGGTAATGCTTCTTGCAATACCAGTGAGCCTTCCAGGCATTTCCGTAATCGGAATCACACGAACATTTCCCTTTGCATCAATGGCATAATGACCGATGAAAAGCTGATTGCTTTCCCTATGTATCATTCGGTTGGCAGGAGTTCCTCCAACACTTTCAGGACGAATGGTTTGTTGCATGTTTGAAGAAATCTCATAGAGTTTATCGGAAGATCCAAAAGGCAAATGTGGGCCATAACTGATGGCCCAGAGCTTTCCTGCCCAAGGAACTACAGCGCCGGTACCACATTCTCCCTCCTGGTTGTACATGGCGAGGGAGGGATAAATGCCGCTGATGGAAGCAGGTTTTGTTGATTGGGCATCAACTGTAGTTTTAAAAAAACCACCATCCAATGCATAGGTTTTTCCTGCAATCATCTTCAACATCAATTGCTTTCCTTTATACAAAAGATTATAATTGCCATTGTATCTTGATTTAAGTTTTACCTGGGTCAACTTTTCTGCTGACCATTTCATGTCAACCAATACATTACCACGCGCTTTTAAACCAGACACTTCCCCTTCACTCCAGGCTGTGGGCAAGGCAGGCAACAAATGAATGATATCATTTTGACTTTGCAGCAACATCTCTGCGATGCCGGCAGTAAATCCGAAATTGGCATCCATTTGGAAAGGCGGATAGGAGCCAAACAAATTGGGATTAATCCCCCCTTTTTCTCCACTTTTTGAACCTGTATTAACTGGCTTGAGCAATCCACGCACCATGACATGTGCGTTGTCTCCATCAAACAACCTCGCCCAAATATTGATTTTCCAAGCAGAACTCCAACCTGTGCTGATGGCGCCTCGGGCCTCCAAAGACCTTCTTGCAGCAGCTGACAATTCGGGAGTATGAATAGGATCGATTTGTTTTCCTGGATGAACAGCAAACATGTGAGAATAGTGTCGGTGGTGGTCGGTTGAATCGTCCCAGTCTTCCATCCATTCCTGCAATTGTCCCCAACGGCCGATCTGCCCCTTGAGCAATTGTTTTTGCATGGATTCGACCTTCATTCTGTATGCAACATCCTTGCCCAATACTTTAGCTGCCGAGATATAATTGGTGAACAACTCATCTATAATTTGTTGGTCATATGATGCGCCTGGGTAGGGATTTTTGTCTCCTTCGTTTTTACCCGGGCCATGTTCGGGAGACCATCCGTCAGGCGTGATGAGCTTTCCGTTTTTCCCTACCACCAGATGTCCTTCCCAATATTCCACCAATTCTTTTAGCAAAGGATACGCACGATCCCTCAGAAAAACAGTATCCAACGTAAATGCATAATGTTCCCAAAAATGCTGACTCATCCAGGCACTTCCTGGACGATGCAAACGCCAGCGACTGGGCCCTCCCATGATATTGTTGGTACTGTATGCCACCCAACCAGACTTGGTTTTCAAAACAGAATCAGTGCTTGTTTTTTGCACCCTTCCAAGGTTTTCCACCCAATCCAACATTGGCAAATGTGTTTCACTGATATTGGTCACTTCAGCAGACCAATAGTTCATCTGGATATTGATGTTGGTGGTATATTGAGAATACCATGCAGGCTTCACTTCATTGTTCCACAGGCCCTGCAGATTGGCTGGCAATCCACCCTTTCTAGAAGAACTGATCAAAAGGTACCTGCCATACTGAAAAAGCAACGCTTCCATGCCATTGTCTTTCTTGGTATTGTTGTAGGCCAACAAACGCTGATCGGTTGGAAGGGAAACGTCCGGTCCTAGATTCAACTTGACGCGATTAAACAACTTGCTAAAATCATTGGTATGCCTTGCCCTCAACACTTTGTAAGATTGTTTAGAAACAGCGCCCAATCTTGCATTGAGCAATTCAACGGGCAGTGCACCAAAAACATCCCGCACATTGAATTTTTTGAAAGAGGTGATGGCAGACATATACACCAATACTGTATCTGCATTCGATACAACAATTGAACTGTCTGTATTGATGCGTTTTCCTCCCTTAGTATTGACAATGAGCTTGGCCATGTATTCCATGCCATTCTCCTGGAGCTTGCCTCTGAAAGAAATGGAATTTGATGTGACATCAGTCTGACTGGCACGCGTATCCTTTAGTGCAATGGCCATGTTCACTGCTGATTTTTTATCAGCGGTAATCATCATGATCAGGGCTTGATCAGGTTGGCTTACAAAGTATTCCCTTTTGAAATGAGTGGACTGATGCTGATAGCTAATGGTATGCATGGCATCGCCGAGCAATAGACTCCTTTTGTAACCACTTGCATTTTCATGACCAAAATCGAATATGATGTTACCAAAAGGCTGGTAAAATCCAACCATATCTGTCGTGCCAGTAACAAGAGAATTTTCATTGAACTGAATCTTCTCCTTGTCTGTTTGACCATATACCATCGCACCCATTGTTCCATTTCCAAGGGGTAATGCTTGCAACCATGTTGAGGCAGGTTGATTGAACCAGATCTCATTCTCTGAATGGTTTTGGGAGGTTGACATTCCTTTCCCTTGTGCATAGATGGCATTGCTGCTGAGGATCAGTGCTGCAATAAAAAGTACTTGCATCAGTGATTGACTATACGTATGCTTCATTTTTGAATAGATTTATTGTCTGTGTAGATGATGTTTACAGGCCCCAACAATCCAGCGGGTTTCAGTGGGCTATCCTGCTTATAGTAATACCAGAGCGTGAATGCTTTCCTTCCTTGTGAAGGCCTGGGCTCGTTTTTGATGAACCAATCAGGAAAAGATTTCATGGGTCTTCCTGCATTGCCAAAGTCTTTTCGATCAGCCCCCCACTCAAAATCTGCAGGTTCCTGCTCATCACCAATCAGGCGATTTGCCCAATTGTTGGTGACGGAAATTTTCAACTCATGTTGACCAGATGTAACAAGGGATGTGATATCATACTGATATGGTGGATACCATTTCACACCCAGGTCTTTTCCGTCAAGGCTTACCTGAACAATATCATGCAACTCCCCAAGATCGAGCATCACTGATTTGCCCTGATGCTTGCCACTGTTTTCAAAAACAAATTTTTTGCTATAGGTTGCTGTGCCTGCAAAATACTTGATACGGTTCTCAGCATGTGTACTGAAATACTGCAAACCATCCATTGAAACACTGAAACTACTGTCCAGCTTGGGTTTCATCAAGATATTCCAGGTTCCGGTCAGCGGCTGCAATGTTTTTGGAGTTGCAAGATGCAAGGCCTCCAACTGACTGGATGGCATTGGACGCTTGGGTGCTAAGGTTGTCTTTTTCCTAAAAACAACAAAAATGGATTGATAGGGATTGAGCTTCATTGGAAGCGTTGTTCCATTTTGGTCAACTGACCAATGGTCAGCATCCTTCATGCTCCCGTCTTCAGCCTGCCAAAACTCTGGCTGAAGGCCTGACTGGCGCAGAAATAAATCAAAATGCTCTGTGCGGTTTTGATTGTTCGACAAATGGTAAACGTCTCCTATTGCTCCAACCCGGTGAACCACTTTGATGGCAACTGCTGAATCTGCATTGGTGATTTCGTAATCTTTGATGGGATGAAAATCTTTCTCAGCCTGTTTTATATCAACATATACCTTCCCTTTACCAAATACTGAAACCCCTTCTTCTCTCCAGATCATGCGTGCCAATGACTTTACCCGGAGATCGTTTTCAGCCCAGTTGTGAAGGCCCAAAGAAGCCGAGGGCGCCTTTCCAACAACCACTGCACCCTGGTTGACCAATGCAGCAATCTTTTCCAATACTTCCAGTTCAATATTATCCTGGGCGGGCAATTTTAAAAATGGATAGCGTCGGCCAGAAGGCAATTGAATCTTACCATTGACCACCTTTATATCCTGGCTGATAAAATCCCTCAAGGAAATGGCATCAGTATTGTACCCATTTGATTTTCCGAGGCAGAGATAGTCCACTTTCTGTTGCCCGTATTGCAAGAGGGCCTGGGTTCTTGTCAAATAATTGAAAAAAGCTTTTCCTGGCTCAAACCAGGTTTGAAAACGACTGAAATGTGTACCCCACCATCCCATTCCCATACCGGGCTGGTATTTGTCATCAAAGGGTTGATGCACCCAGGTATGCAAAACCAATCGGTTTACACCAGCAGCAAATCCTGAATTAACGGTCTGCATCAAAAAAGCAGGATCCTCTGTGTACTGGCTCAATCCAGGTGCGCCAGTGAACGCCTCAGCTCCTACAAGATGTTTGCCAGCGGCCCTTGCAGCAGAACCTATATTGGCATTGATTCCTCCCCTGCTGGTCCAGAATTCCCCCATGGGGAGATCTGCCAATGCAGCTCCCTCCACATCATCAAATGGTCCGCCATAGGCTTCAAACTGCAATTCCATTCCCAAGCCATTGATCATCGACTTGCCGATTTTCCAACCGTTGTCAAAAAACAAGCGATTGACAACGTCATTGAAATCCCATTTGAATCGTTTTGTTTCGTTTTCTGAATTCAAAACAGGAATGGGGGTTTGATTGGACTTGGCTCCCAATGTAAACAAGAATGGCAGAGGATCATAGCCCTTGATTTGCTTGAATGCTTCCCTGAAACCTGCGGTCCAGTTTTGTCCTCCAGCCTCATATGAATCAATCAATACATGTTTGAATGTGTTTCCTAAATAAGGCTGCAGGTGTTTTTTCATGGGATCAAATACTGTATTCCAATGAAACCTGTTGAGGTCAGCATCCATCTTATCGACCTCCAAAGACTTACCGATGATGTCATCAGGCAAGGGATGTGGGTTGGACATGGTGGGTGCATACCCCATGCGATAAATATACCATTTGCCAGCGGGTGCTTTCCAATTCAAATTGCCAGCACTGTCCATCTGGCTTGTAAGCTCAATGGCCTGATTGGATTGCAACACAGATGCCTGAGGATATGCAATAACTGCGATGTCTTTGTAATAAGTTGCCTGGGCATTGTTGGCTCCCCATCCTTTGTAGATGGGCAGTACCGGCTTTTCAAGTTTCAGGGATTTATCTTCTCCTCCAACCACTTCCTGCACGGTCCAAACCAAGGTCTGCATTGCCTTGGGCTGATCCACCCAGGGCCCACCCGTAGTGGAATATCCTGCGGTATTGTGCAAGCCCAATTCCAACCCAAGGCGTTTGGCCTCTGCAGCAGCATGTTTCATGGCCTCCCAATACGCTTCGCCACGGTAAACCTGATCTGGCCAGGGATTGTTCAAGATGGGACGATGGGTTTCCTGCACAGCGGATGCAATATTGAAAATGGTTGCTCCACCAATGCCCATGGCTTTCATGGCTTCCAGGTCTTTGGTGATGCCATATTTTGAAAAGTTAGGGCCCATCCAGTGCCACCAAACATAGGGTCGGCTGGATGCAGGTGGATGCAGAAAAAGATCTTCCAGACTTTGGGCTTTCTCAATTGCCGACAATACATTCGTCTTAAGCGGAACCGCAATGTTCATGGAATGCTTTCGCTTGTCAATTCCCATTGCACCAAAAAGATAAATGGGTAAGCCGTTCTCCATCAACAGACAAGGGCGTTCCAATTTATCATCAAACGTTTTTCCATTCTCGCCAAACACATCCTTTGAAATGACTTTTGGATATTTTGCAGGATTCCATTGGATGGCATCTGTTGAAGAGAACAATGCCAAACCACCTGCACTACCTGTAAATTTACCAACCACATCCCTCACGATGGCATAGTTTGTTCCTTTGTAATTCCAGATGAATGGATCTTCAGCAATCATCCACTCTTTATCATTAGGGTTCTTCTTGTCCTCAAAAATAGGATTGGGATGTTTGGTAAATGGCCCCAAGATAGACTTAGAAAATGCTACACCGTATCGAACCCTTCCGCCACGAAAAGTACCATTCTTCTCCACCTGTTTGTAGACCAAAATTGCACGTCCGTTTTGGTCTACCGTTATGGCGGGATTGGAAACCATCATGGCGTCATAGGCTGAAGAATCTTTGCTGACATCCAGTACAGGTTTGTCAAATCGCTTCCATTCTCCTTCAGGATTATCTGCCACGGCAACACCAATGCGCTGATTGTTTCTGTAGTTGTACCAGGCCGGAGAATAATCAAAACCCTTCTTGATTTCAGCATTGCCTGTGGCGCCCATGTAATAGAGATAATATTTCCCTTTATGGACAATTGCAGCAGGATTGTGGGTACATACGCCATCCCAGAATTGATTGCCCCTGGCTTTGAAAACAACCTTCAGGTGCTTGTATGGACCTTCCGGACGGTCAGCTTTTGCCAATGCAATTTCCGAGTGCGTAATCCAGGCACCATGCCCCTCAGACTTTGGCCAGCGGCTGTAGAACATATAGTACTTTCCATTGCCAGCCTTAATCACAGAGCCACACCAGATGTTGTAGGCCGAATCTATGAACTGGTTTGCTGCTGGAACAGGCTGTACCATCAGGCTGATATCCACCTCGTTCATGTCCAACAATTTGCCTTTTGCATCCAACCTGGGCAACTGTGCGATAGCAACAATTGTCATCAATGAAAAAATGCATACGAGCAATGCATGCCTGAAAAAATATTGCTTGCTGATCATGGCAAATTTTTTACTGTGTAACAATCTTGTTATAAATCCTGATATGCTGTAAACTGCCCCTGAAATTTTTCATGACCAACGACTCTTTGTCTTCTTTTGCAACCTGCATCACCACGTCCCCTACTGCTTCAAATTCTTTTCCGACTGTTCCCACCCTTCCTGCGGCAGTGGCATCTTTGGTATTGAAAGCACCAACGAACTCTTTTTTCAACAACGATCCGTTTTTGTATACAGAAGCATTTCCGTTTTCAAAAACCAATGCAATGGATACTGGCTTTCCGGGCTCATATACATGGTCCACAAAAACATCATGGTGCTGTTCCACACTTCCAATCCGGAAAATCAATCCGCCGGAAATGGTTGTCTGCACTGACCAACCCGAATTTCCTTTCTTGGGAATTCTTGCGATGGGTGTCATGTTTGCATAGATTTCAGCGGTAAGATCAAATAACACGGAAATGCTGTCACCATACCCAACATTGCGATCAAAAAAATAGAACTTCTGATCACCCTTGAATTGGATCGGCTCTTTTTTCGCCAAATGCCACATGGGCATAATTGATTCCTTGGCTTGTTCTTCTTTGATTGATTCGCCTTTGCTCAGTGGTTTCATGAGTTGAAGATCATCGATTTCCAACCAATCCGATTCATTGCCTTTTGATACAATTGAAATCGTAATTTTATTTTCTTTGACATGAACCTTTGGTATGCTGATCTTTTTCCAAACTTCATTGGGTTTCAATGGATAAACAATATTTTTATCACCCAAGCCCTCAATGAGGATGGAAGCCCCTTTGTGTCCGGGAGAAGACCTGATCATTGCTGAAAAT
>CAITQQ010000410.1 GCA_903894575.1 uncultured bacterium | reverse complement strand
TTTTCCTACTAATTTCAATCCTATTTAATGCCAACCGTGCTGGTTTTTTGAAAAAAACCTGGATTGGTAAATGACTCACCAATTCATCGATTTTCTAAAAATTTAGTATTCGTATTTCTACGGGTTTTGCAACGCGTAGAAATCACATTGTTTTTGAAAGAATTTTGATATTATACTTAAACCCCTGTGAAATATGTCAACAATTGAAACGATAAAAGTAGCCATTGCAGATGACCACAAGATTTTCCGTGATGGGATTAAAATGGCACTTTCTGGAAAAGAATACCTCAAAATCATTTGGGAGGCCGAGGATGGAAAAGATTTGATTCATAAAATGAAGATCAAATTGCCAGATGTACTGTTGATGGATATTAGAATGCCCGAAATGGATGGTATCAATGCCATTTCCTTGCTCAGGAAAGAATATGAAGAAGTCCGGATTATTGTTTTGACCATGTATGATGATCAGGAAATGATCTCCAAAATGATGGAAATGGGCGCCAATGCCTATCTTACCAAGACTACTGATCCTGAAGAAATCTACAATGCGATACTTACCTGCATGAACGATGATTTCTATTTCAACGATTTGCTCAACAAGGCTGTCTTGATGAAGTTGCAGCAGAAGAAAACCACACGTCAATTCTATCCTAATGCTGTGAAGTTTACTGAAAAAGAGATCAGTATCCTCCGCTTGATTGCACAGGATAAGACTACTGAAGAGATCTCAAAAGAGGTTTTTCTTTCCCCAAGAACCATAGAAACCATCAGACAGAACATGAAAACCAAGGTTGGGGTGAAAACCATTGCAGGTTTGATTATGTATGGTACCCGCAACAAATTGATTGACTAAACAGTTACAACGCCATGTTTGATGGCATATATGGCCAGCCCAACCCTACTTTTCACATCAAGTTTTGTGAATAAGTTATCTCTCATCCCATCTATGGCCCTTGGATTCATTTTCAGGTTTCCTGCAATTTCTTTGTAAGTCATTTCTGAACATGCATATTTCAGAAAATCTATTTCATTCTCAGTTAACATGACTTTATCCAAATGCTGTTGTTCATTTTTATCGCGAAACAAGCCTGCAAGTTTGCTGCTTGTTTGCGCAGAATAATAATACCCGTATTCATGCACGGATTCAATGGCAGAAAGCAGTTCCGTTGGATGAATATCTTTTTTCATGAATCCTTTGACTCCTGCCTTTAATAACCTGATTAACGCCAGTTCTGAATCGTACATCGTCAGCATCAAAATTTTCATATCCGGGAAATGTTGTTGAAGATACAAAGCTGTTTGGTGGCCATCCATTTCGGGCATGTTCAGGTCAAGTATTACAACATCTGGGAAATTATTTCTCTCCAATTGAGCAATGAGTTCTTTTCCATTGGATGCTTCAAAAATAACCTTGCATTTGCCGGAATTATTGATGAGTGAAGACAGTGCATTGCGCAATAGTACATGGTCGTCAATCATTGCTACTTTGATTAAATCATTTTTCATTTTGTTTATTTTTAAATGGAATTCTAATATGAATGGTGGTGCCAATGTTCGGTGTGGAGTAAATACATGTTTCTGCACCAATGATCTCGGATCTTTGGTAGATGTTTTTGAGCCCTGACATTTTTCTTATTTCCTTTGTTTGAATGGTTTCTTCAATATTGAAGCCAATACCATCATCAGATATTTTTAAGTCTACATGATTGATTTCATACACAAGGTCGATTGTGATTGTGCTGGCTTTTGCATGCTTGAGAATGTTGTTACAGGCTTCCTGGAATATTCTAAAAATAATCAGCTCTTTTTCCGAATCCAGAAAGATTGGATCACCTTTAACAGTGAACTCAACATCAACTAGTTTGGACTTAGTTATTACTGCTATTTCTGCCTCGAGTACAGCAATCACGCCATGTGCAAAAAGCTGGCTAGAGTCAAGGGATTTGGAGATGTCATTTAGGTCTATGAGGGATTTTGTGATGAGGTTTACCGAGGATGATAGAAGATTTTTATCATACTGGTCTGATAAAAGATAATTGTTGATTTGTAGCTTGGATAGCGTTAGTCCAAGTGAAATGTTGTCATGGATTTCACGTGATATTTTGTTGAAAATATCTTCCTGGATCTCAAGTCGAGATTTTAAAATTTCTTTCTCGCTTAATGCTTTTAAATTTTGGAATTCTAGTTTATGTGCTCTTACTTTAGAGGTATATAAAGTTGTCAAATATATAGCGAGTAAGGATATTCCTAATAAAACAATAGTACTAAAAATTAATATTAATATTATCCTTAATTCAATAGGTGGCATTTTTTTGCTTTATAAATGTGATAGAATAATAATATGTATCCAATGCTTCCAATAAAATTCAGATATGTTGATATGATTTCTTGTTGGTTAATCCAATAGTTAATTATTAGAAAATACGGAGTGGTTGTATTGACAAAAAGAAAGAACCCTTTGTTTAATTCATTTTCCCATGGGCTTATTTTTATTCCATCTTCTTTTATCTGATAGGAAATTAAAACTCCAAAAAATATATTCACAATTAGAGATTCTATAACTACAAATCCTGGTAAGTAATCTGTTGCTATATTCATTCCCAAGAAATATCTAAATAAAAGAAATATTAAAGTTGTGATAGTTGAAATGAGATAAAAGATTCTAAAATTTATGCTTAGAATAATTTTTAAATAAAAAAATATAATTAATGCTAGTTCTATGCTTAAATAAATTATTTGGTAGTATTCAGAAAAGATAAAAAAAAGATTTTTCCGATCAAGAATTTGAGTGAGTAAAATTAAGCTGAAGCTGTCGATGAATGATAAGGCAGGAATTAAAATGAAAATCTTTAACTCCCTTAATTTTTTTATGTTTATCAAGCCATAAATTGCTAATAATAAACTAAAGATGTTCATATTCACATTTGCAATATTTGATAAAATCTTTAGTACTATCACAATTATAGTTTGTGCAAATTTAATCTACAAAAAAGTGCATGACATGTGAAAAACCCCATTTTAAAAGAGAAAAACACCGGTACATTAAAGTTCATGTTATCAATCCTTAAAAATTTCATATCTTATTGACATACAATGTATTAGTTCTAATTTCTTGTTTTCTTCTATTTACATCTGAAAAGTAACCGTAATTTCTGCAACCCAATAAAAGGGTAGTTCTACTGTGTATCTTCAACCTGATTTGGTCTAATATTGCATATCGTTAAACAGTCAATATCCAGATCAAACCTAAACGCCCTAACATGAATGAACCCATAAAAGTAGCCATAGCCGATGATCATGTCCTTTTCAGGGCAGGAGTCAAATCAGCCTTATCTGTTCATAAAGACATTAAAATGATTGCTGAGGCAGACAACGGCATGCAGTTGCTTACTGTTCTCAAGCATGTTCAGCCGGATGTTATTTTGTTAGATATCCAGATGCCCATCATGGATGGCATCAATACATTGCCTGAGATCAAAAAATTATATCCAGAAATCAAAGTGATCATGCTTACCATGCACAATGACCACTCCATGATTTCAAAACTCATGGAACTGGGTGCTAATTCATATTTAACCAAGAATTCTGACTCTGAAATCATCTATCTGGCGGTCAAAACCGTGCATGAGCAGGAGTATTATTTTAATCAGCTTACCAATAAGGCATTGATTGATGGTCTGCGTGTAAAACGCCAGGCTGAGGCCAGTTTGCCCGTTGACGCCAAGTTGAGCGATAAAGAAATTACCATCCTTCGTATGATTTGCGAAGAGAAAAGCACAAAAGAAATTGCTGACCTGGTTGACCTTAGCCCAAGAACGGTTGAAGCCATTCGGGACAAGCTCAAGGTTAAAACTGGTGCCAAATCACTGGCAGGGTTGGTCATGTATGCCGTGAAATCTGGCATCATTGAAAACCGCCCCATGATCAATTGATCAGGAACATTATTTGACTAGTCTGGGTAAATCAAGCACAAATCGCTTTTTATTCAACCAAACAACCTCGGGTTTGTTAAATAAATATGTCTAACAAACCTAAGGTTAATATTTTTTGGTTCCGCCGTGATCTTCGCTTATTTGATAACACTGGCTTATTTCACGCCCTGAGCAGCGGAAAGCCGTTACTTCCTGTTTTTATTTTCGATAAAAATATCCTTGACAAGCTTGAAAAACCCGTGGACCTTCGTGTTCAATACATCCATGACGCGCTGAGTTCCATGCAACAGGAGCTTATCGGTTTTGGATCCGCTATAAAATGCTATTACACTTCACCAGAGAAGGCTTTTGAGGATCTTGTATCCCATTATTCCATTGGAACCGTTTTCACCAACCACGATTATGAGGATTATGCTTTGCAACGTGATCAGATGATCGGGGGAATGCTGGACAGCAACGGGGTAGGATTCCAGACTTTCAAAGACCAGGTAATCTTTGAAAAATTGGAGGTGAGCAAGGATGACGGTTCGCCTTACACTGTTTTTACTCCATATTCCAGAAAATGGAAGGCACATTTGTTATCCAATCCTATTTCATTCTCAGCATCAGAGAAGCTATTGGGCAACTGTTATGGTCACAGTGAAAAGGACATTCCATCCCTTGAAGAAATGGGTTTTTCGGAACAAACCTGGACCTACCCGCAAACCACTGTTCCAGATGCTTTGGTCAAAGGCTATACGGATGATCGCAATTTTCCTGCTATAGATGGGACTTCTAGGTTTGGGGTTCACCTCAGGTTTGGCACCATAAGCATCAGGAAACTGGTTGAATATGCAAGGGGATTGAATGAGACATTCCTGAATGAGCTGATTTGGCGGGATTTTTATCACATGATCCTTTCCAATTTTCCTCATGTAGGGCAGGGGATGTCTTTCAAGAAGGTATATGATCGTATTGAATGGAGGAATAGCGAGGCGGATTTTGACAAATGGTGCAAGGGCCAAACTGGATATCCAATTGTAGATGCTGGAATGAGAGAGCTCATGGCCACGGGATTCATGCACAACAGGGTCAGGATGATCACCGCAAGCTTTTTGACCAAACACCTTTTGATTGATTGGCGCTGGGGTGAAGCATGGTTTGCTGCTAAACTCCTTGATTATGATTTGGCTGCCAACAATGGTGGCTGGCAATGGGCTTCTGGATCAGGCTGCGATGCTGCTCCATATTTTAGGATTTTCAATCCGGCACTGCAAACCGAAAAATTTGACAAGCAGGGTATTTACATCAGAAAATGGGTCCCTGAATTTGATACGCTCCAGTATCCCCAGCCAATGGTTGTGCATGAAGTAGCAAGAAAAAGGTGCCTTGAAACCTATGCCAAGTTCTTGGGTAAGGATTAAGTGATACTTTTGCAGGGTTATGATGAGGAAGATTGACTGGTATATTCTCAAAAAGTTCCTGTCCACTTTTTTCTTTTCACTGATACTGCTCACAACAATCAGTACGGTGATTGATATCAGTGAGCATACAGATGATTTTGCGAAATCTGGGCTGACTGCAAACCAGATCATCATGCAGTATTATGTGGGATTCATTCCTCATATTGTTGCCATGCTTTTTCCTCTTTTCGTTTTTATTTCTGTCATTTTTTTCACATCAAAAATGGCAAATCTCTCTGAGTTTATTGCCATTCTTTCTTCTGGGGTTAGTCTTCAACGGATTTTAAGGCCTTATTGGGTTGGTGGAATCTTGCTGGGTTCCATCCTCTGGTACGCCAATGCCTACATCATTCCCAAGGCCAACGCAATCCGTACAACTTTTGAAGCCAAGTATACCAAGATTGCCCTGCCACAAACAACCAGTGGTGGGATCTACATGCGCACAGATTCCTTTAGCTATGCTGGCATGCGCTATTATGACACCACGAGCAAAGCCGGGGGCAATTTGTTCATGGAAACCATCAGCGGCAATCAGGTTATTTACAATCTCAGGGCTGATAATTTTAACTGGGATACCTCCAAGAGGAAATGGAAACTGACTGGGGTGGTGGAGCGTAAGCTAAACGGTTTGACAGAGGATGTGAGTTTCGAATACGAAGTTTTCAAGAAATTGCCATTTCTTCCCTCTGAGCTCAAGCGGGATGAATTTTTACAGGCGAGGATGATTTCCCCAGACCTGCAACGGCGCATTGAAAAGGAAAGATTGCGTGGTTCTGAAACGGTCAAGGAGCTCGAAATGGAAAATGCACATCGCACTGCAACCCCTGTTGCTGTATTGCTCCTGACCCTGATAGGAGCCATTTTGGCTTGCAGAAAAATCAGGGGTGGGAGTGGGGTGCACCTTGCCATGGGCATCATTATTTGTGCTGTATTTATCCTGGCTGATCGGTTCTCTACCATATTTTCTACCAAGGGCGACCTTGATCCCTACCTGGCCGCATGGATTCCCAATGTAATTTTCGGAGGATTGACCCTTTATCTGTACAAGAAAGCCCCGAAATAATTCAATTATTTTTTTCAAAAGCTTGTGCACCTCGGTCGCTTTGTTTTACCTTTACGCATCCAAAAATTCAGACTACAATTTCATAATTTCTTCCGATGGATTCAATAAAAGAGCGCTTTAAGGTAAAGGCAGACCTCCTTGGTGCAGAGATCAAGCAAATGATCAAAGAACATGGAAACAAGGTGATTGGTGAGGTTACACTGTCCCAGATTTACCAGGGCATGAGAGGCATGACCGGATTGGTCTCTGAAACATCCTTGCTGGATGCCAATGAGGGGATTCGTTTTCGTGGTTATTCCATTCCAGAGCTGAAGGAGAAATTGCCTACTGTAGTCGGTGGCTCAGAGCCCCTTCCTGAGGGATTGTTCCATTTGATGTTGCTGGGCGAGCTTCCCACTCAGGAAGAAGCTGACACCATCACTGCCACCCTGCAAAGGCGTTCACATGTACCGAATTATGTGTTCGATACCATCGAGGCACTGCCTGTATCATCCCATCCAATGACCATGTTTGTGGTGGCAATCATGGCCTTGCAAAATGGTAGTCATTTTGCCAAAGCCTATGCATCCGGTATGAACAAGAAAGATTATTGGGATGCTACATTTGATGATACACTCGACCTGATCGCCCGTTTGCCTAGGATAGCCGCCTATATCTACAGAAGAAAATACAGGGATGGCCAGCATATTGAACCCAACGGATTGCTGGATTGGTCTGGTAATTTTGCCCACATGATGGGATATGATGATGAAGGGTTCAAGGAATTGATGCGTTTGTACATGACCATTCATGCAGACCATGAGGGTGGTAATGTATCAGCCCATACGACCCATCTGGTCGGCTCTGCACTCAGTGATCCATTCCTCAGCTTTGCAGCTGGTATGAATGGTTTGGCAGGCCCTTTGCACGGACTGGCCAATCAGGAAGTGATCAAGTGGATTTTTGAAATGCGTGAAAAATTGGGGGTTGAACTTCCTTCAAAAGAACAAATTGCTGAATATGTCAAGAAAACCCTGTCTGAGGGCAAGGTAGTTCCTGGATATGGACACGCTGTCTTAAGGAAAACAGATCCAAGGTTTACTGCACAAATGGAGTTTGGAAAGAAACATATGCCAAATGACCCACTGGTTCAGACTGTTTGGTCCATCTATGAAACAGTTCCGGAAATTTTGAGCGCTTTGGGTAAAGTGAAAAATCCATGGCCCAATGTTGATGCACACAGTGGAGCCTTGCTCGTACACTACGGCATGGTAGAATACGAATTCTATACTGTTTTGTTCGGCGTCAGCCGTTCTTTGGGTGTATTGGCCAGTCTCTGTTGGGACAGGGCCCTTGGAATGCCTCTCGAAAGACCTAAATCTGTTACTACCACCTTGGTGAAGGAATGGCTTGATGGAAAGGACAATATTTGGGGAGACTGATTTTTATAAAATCAGCCCCTAAAGATCCATGAAAGATTCATTGATATACTTCACCAGTGACAATGAGTTTTTCAGGTCCAGTTTCTTTAAGATCCTTGCCCTGTGTGTTTCTACAGTTCTTGGTGAGAGGAACAAAGACTCAGCAATTTCCTTGTTGGTACTGCCGTTCTTGATCAATTTAATGATCTCGATTTCCCTTTCGGTGAGCTTACTTAATTTATTGTCGTCTTCATCGACCAGCAATTGATTCGTAATGTTGCGTTGAATTTCAGCACAGATGTATTTTTCACCTTTCATTACCGCGCGGATGGCATCGTACATCTCCACTTTGTTGGAGTTCTTGGTTACGTAGCCTGTTGCACCATTTCTGATCATCTTCTTTGCAAAAGATGGTTGATTGTGCATGGAGACACCGATGATTCTG
This sequence comes from uncultured bacterium, assembly GCA_903894575.1. Taxonomy (GTDB): domain Bacteria; phylum Bacteroidota; class Bacteroidia; order Chitinophagales; family Chitinophagaceae; genus Pollutibacter. The sequence continues at coordinate 17,846 of CAITQQ010000410.1, read as the reverse complement.
GTACCAGGAGCCAACTTCTTGATCATTTTAGTAGCCTCAATACCTGAAAACGGATTGATGTTGATGTCAAGGATGGCAATATCTGGTTTTACATCTGTTATTTCGTCAATGAGACTTTTTGTATTGTCATATACTTTTACGACCTCAAATTCCGGATCCATGTTGATTAGGGTAGCCCAGGTTTCAGCAATCAGCAAGTGGTCATCGGCGATGATAATTCGGATCTTTTTGGTCATAATGATAATTCAAATGGTAAATTAATGAATACTTCGATACCTTCTCCAGGTTTGGTTTTTATTTTTACTTCCCCACCATAGAACTCAACGCGGGAAAGAATGCTTTTCAGTCCGATTCCTTTCTTGACAGTAGCCATTTCAAATCCAATTCCATCGTCTTTGTAGAGCATCTGCATACCCTTCTTGTTTTGGTCTATTTTGATATCTACTTTATCAGCCTTGGCATATTTAAAGGTATTACTGCTCAGTTCCTGTAGAACACGGAACATCATGATCTTGTGTTCATGCAGGAATTTTTCTGGATCCTTTCCCTTGTATATTTTCAGGTTAAAAGAAGGCTTGGGTATAATTGAATAACTTGCGATCAGTTCAATGGCGGCTTCCCTGAAGCCCAGGTCTTTGATGGCTGGAGGGGCAAGGTTTCTTGAAAGTCTTCTTACCTCGTCAATGGTTTTTTTGATGGTGGACTGTGCCTTGTCAATATCTTCTGCATTGATTGTTTCTTTTTCCTTGAGGATATTGAAGTAGACACTGATATAGGCCAGCATTTGTCCTACACCGTCGTGAAGGTCTCTGCCAATCACATCACGTTGTTCTTCTTCTGCCTGAAGCCTGGCTTCCATCAACTCTTTCTCTTTTTGAACACTTTCAAAAAGTATTTTGGTTTCCAGATCCCTTATGTCTGTTACATCCCAATGGATTCCAATTGAGCCACGGACCTTGCCTTTCAGGTCAAATGTAGGAGCACCACTGATAACCCATGTGGCCAGGTCGCCGTTTTTCTTTTTTATTCTGATTTCATAAAGACCTTCCTTGCCATGTTGACGATTCCGGCGTTCCTGTATGTTGATTTCTTTTTCTGAAAGATCGGTAAGAAAAATGGTGTCTGCTTTATTGCCCAGCAATTCATCCTGATCATATCCTGAGATGCGCTCAAATGAAGGGTTGACATAGAGAATCCTTTCATCATTGTCCACTTCCATGATGCCAAGGTTCATGTTTGAAAACAGGTTTCTGTATTTTGCTTCGTTCTCGATGACCATGGTCTGCGCCATGTATTGTTCATTGATGTCACGCACGTGAATGAGCAATTTGTCGCCGCCAAGTTCATCTTCACTGAAATTGCTGTATACCGCTTCAATCCATTTCAACTCTTTTTGCTTGTCTTGCATCTGAAAGCTCAATGCACGTTGTGTTCCAAGATGATTCTCAGAGAAGTCTTCAATACTAATGGTACTGTCTGCTGATTGGAGGCTGAAAAAAGATTTTCCAATGGTTTCCTTTTCGGTAAAGCCAAGAATTCGCTTGATGGAGGGGGAAACATATTCGATAATGCCTTCCTTGTTGATAAGAAAGATGATATCTGCAGATTTATTCGAAATCATCTCATACTTCCTTTTCTCTTCCTCAAGGGTATAAAACATTTTACGCTCTGAGGTTATATCGAATGCAGTGCCAATGTATCCAAGAAATTCATTTTCATGGGTAAAACGTGGAACAGCCATTTCATAAACCCATCTGTACTCACCATGTTTGTTCTTGACAAGGTATTGCATCTCGCATTTTTGTTTAGCGAGCAGGTGCAACATCCAGTCATCAATAGCCGTTTTCCTGTGGTCTGGGTGTACAACTTCCGCAAAACCTGATTGGTCCGGAACTTCCTTGAGGTCAAAGCCAAAAAAATCCCTGGAAGCCTGATTGGTATATGAAACTTTATTATCCTGTCCAGAAACCCAAATCATCACAGGCATTGATTCCGTAATGAGTTGAAATCGTTCTTCTGATTCCCGAACCTGGTTTCTATAGTTTTCACTTGCTGTGATGTCGGTCAATCTTCCAGATATTACCTCGTCGTTTAGGTTTGAGTCAAACTTGATTTTTCCTTCTTCGAGTATCCACCTGATTTGGCCAGACATTTTGTTTTTGACCTTGTATCGCACAGTCATGCTGCCATTGAGTTGGAACTCTCGAATGGCATCATCATAGACTTTCTTGAACTCATCAAGGATACAATCCCTTTTTTCTTCCCAAACATCTCCAACCTTGGGATTGAATCCCATAAACAAAGGCCATCTTGAGGTAAAAAAGTTTTTTGATTTATTTTTTTGGTAAATCAGGTAATAGACGTCGTTTGTGGACTCTAGAAAATTATTCAGTCTGTTGAAGTTATCTTGAGCCCTTTGTTCTGTCTCTATCCTGTCGGTGATATCTGATCCGTACACATTGTATTCGTCGAATTCCTTTCTTTTGATGATTTTAAATGAATAATTTCTATTGTTGGCAATCAGATCAACCGTTAGCTGGTTTTCTCTCGGCCTGATCGTTAAGAGATGTGTCCAAAAGTTTTTGATGTTGAAGATGGTGCCTTCATAAATAACATTTGAAATCAATGTAGCATTCTGGTTGTTGAACAAAATCTTGCCATTGAAATCTATCCGAAAGATTGGGTTGGGATTCTCATTGGGGAAGGACGCAAGATTTCTGATTTCTTCAATATTTTTTAATCTTTCTGTGACATTTCTTATTACACAAACAATTTGGGTAGTGTTTTTGGTACTGTTGAGAACTGGGGACAACGAAATACTGCTGCCTACTTCTTGATGTAGCTTTGAGACCAGATAAGTTGTATAATTCTTTGATTTACCTGTGCTGATGATCTCAGTAATTTCCTTTTTGATATCAAATGCCTGTGAATCTAACAATAGATCCTGAAACTGCATCCCAATCATCTCCGAGGGTTCATATCCCAACATTTCCTTGGCACTTGGAGATGATTTTCTGATCAGACCACTGCTGTGCAGGTTTAAAAAAAGGTCAGAGGAATGATTGATGATGGTGATTTCCTGCTTTAATCTCTCCATGTCTTCTTGCTCATTTTTCAACACAGATTTCATCTGTTGAATATCGAAAATGGCATCATAGGCTGGAAAATCTGTATAGGTTAGCCCCAACTCAAGCAATTTCTCGTGTTCTTCTGCCCAGAGGGATCCGAAGAAAACTATTTGATTTTCATCAGCCCTGTGCTCAAACTGGCCCTTCAGTAGGGTGTTATTAAAGCCATGAAGCCCGATCAAAACAAATCCAGAACAAATCGCTTTGAGTTGTTCAAAATCTGGTTGGGTACTCGTTTTTGGCCTGATAATGTAAAAGCTGTTGTGAAATGAATCAATTGATGCATGTTTGCCTGACAGCATTTTTTCCAGGGAAGGGCCTTTCTTGATGATGGACATGCCTTCATCCACAATGAAGTAGAATGGGAAAAGCCGGTCTATCTCAGGTAACTGAACTGTAGTTTTTGTATCGTTTGATTTTACTTCTCCCATATGATCCTGAAAAGGTCATGGTCCAGATCGCTGTTTATTTTTTCAGTTTCAAGTACTATCAATACGCCTGGCTCGTTGAACATTTTTACAATGCCATGAAGCATCCCTTCCATCATGGCCGTCAAGCCGGGACGTTGTGAATGGTATTCAACCAACATTGAATCCCCATCCATGCGGACTTTGAATTCGGGGGCAACAAGTTCAGGATATGTCAAATAAACACGGTTGTGAAAGTTGGGCAGATTTAACATGAATTCTTTGAAATTCAGCCCTCCTGAGGCCATCATGGAGGGGTATTTTTTCAGAGAAATATCAAGGATCCAGAATTCTCCGAACATCTTTAAAACCGTGTTAAGGTCGGTATGCAAAACTTCAGAAACTGCACCTGCCAGTCGGTAAGTATACGTATCATCATACACCTGATGATTCTGAAACTCATGCACGTCAATCTTGCTTTTTGCAATGATTTTTAGCCAGGTTTCTTCACCAAATTCCTTGACCACTAAGTCTTGAATCGATTGATTGATAATGCCGTACATGTAAAAAGGTTAATGAATATGAATTTACTGAATATTCAATTGCCCACTAAAACAGCTTGAATGTTTTTTCTTTGCAAAGAGTAATTACCATCAATTTCATTACGTATAAATACGTAATGTCAATTTTGGATGATGTCAGATTTTTCTTCTTGAAAACTCCCTCTTGATGAGCTCGAGCTCCCTACCGGTTTGACCAGAAACAGAGCTGTTTTCCTGTGCCCTTCTCATCAAATAGGGAATCACTTCATGAACAGGCCCAAAGGGGAGGTATTTTGATACGTTGTAACCTGCGTCAGCAAGGTTAAAGGTGAGGTTATCGCTCATCCCATAGAGTTGTGAAAAATGAAGGTGTGGATGGTCGGCGGGAAGTTGTTTGGATGCAGATTCATTGGCCGCCAATAGATTGCTTTTTTCGTTGTGGCTGGCAACGATGATGGAAACCAAATCATTTTTTGCCATGCAAAGCTGCACTGCTGCGTCATAATCACGGTCTGTTGACTCCTTGTTGGGTTGGATGGGTGATGGATAACCCAATTTTTCTGCCCTTGCTCTTTCTTTTTCCATGTATGCACCTCTGACCAGCTTTAGCCCGGCTATGTATCCAGATTGCTCAGCCTCATCAAGGGTGTCGGTGAGGAATGATAACCGATCTGAGCGGTAAAGTTGAATAGTATTGTACACAACAACTTTTCCACGGTTGAATTGTGCCATCATCTGGGTAGCCACGGCATCGATAGCATCCTGAATCCAGGATTCTTCTGCATCAATCATGATGCCTACACCGGCATCTGATGCTGCCTGGCATAAGCGAGAAGTTCTGGCAATGAGTTGCTCCCATTGGCCCTTTTCTTCCTGGCTCAATCCTTCAAGTTTGTTGTTAAACCGGGTGCGCAATGGCTCAGTGCCAGTTGTGAATAGGGTGGTATCCAGTTTTTCAAGGAGTGAACAGGAAACAAGGCCAGTTATTTTGATGCTGATGAAGGGTATGTTTTTTCTTGTTGCCGCAAACTGGATGACCTTTATAAAATAATTGGCTTCGGCCTCATATTTGTCTTCATTGCCTTCTCCTCCCTCGACCCCATAATCCAAGATCACCTGGACATTGTATTTTTCAAGCATGTCAGCAACACCAACCGTTTCCTCTAGGGATTCACCACCCACAAATTGACGAAACAAGGTATTTTTAATGATCCCTTTGACAGGAAGCCCAGATTTGATAGCCCATGGAGTGAGTTTTGTTCCCAATTTTACCAAGGGAGCAAAATGCATAGCCGAAAATAAAAAGCGGGCCCTTTTCAGGTCACGGTCAGTTTTGTAGGCGAAGGCTTTTTCAGTATTGTTGAAATTGATGGGCAGCGCTGGATTCGACATGTGGCAAGGACTTGAATGGTCGCAAAGATACAGCGAATTTGATGTTGAGCGTTGCTAGTCTTTGTTTTCATCCATGATTTTGGACAAGAGCTCTGACTTGGAGTGGATGTTGAGCTTTTTATAGATATTCTTAAGGTGATAATTGATCGTATACGTAGTCACAAAAAGTGTATCAGACATTTGCTTGTAGCTGTATCCTTTTTCAACCAATGCAACAATCTCTTTTTCCCTAAAAGTCAGTGTGTCTTTGAAGCTGGACTCTTTTTTGGATTGAAGGTTGCTGATTACTTTTCCGATAGAGAGTTCATCAATGAAAGCTCCTGTTCTACTGGTCTGGTTGATTACCTCAATCAAATGGCTCAATTGTGCCGTTTTTAGTGCATAACCAGAGGCGCCTTGTTTGAGACAATTGATGATCAGATTGTCTTCATTGTATGCAGTGAGCATGATGATTTTAGCAGCTGGGAATTTGCCCTTGAGATAAGGGATACCTTCAAGCCCTGATTCGCCGGGTAGAAAAATATCCAATAAAATAATATCAGGTGATAGGGATTGTTTTAATTCGATTTGCTCTTTGGCTTCTTCCATTGAAGCACATGAAAAAACAACAGTCATCCCTTCTGCGCTGTTCAGGTAGTCCCTGAAGCTTTTCAGTAAAAAAATATTGTCTTCTATGATTCCTATTCTGGTCATAATCTGGCCCTCACATGTAAGTTAATGTTGATTATTAATATTTTTTATATAAGGGCTGATGTATTCAGTAAATAACTACTAAAAACAACTAAAAATAGTAGCCTGTTTATAAATAATTGACGGGTTCATTTATATTGTTCTACATTCGGACAGTTGCTCTCTGCAAATATTGAACAATAACAAAAGTGGTTTTTCTCATTTTTTCATGTTTTTTTCTCATTTTTCCTGAGTAAAAAACGTGAAATTGTGAATCAAATTGGTTTGGTTTTAAACACTACTTCTATGTTGACACCCGCAAAGTTGACTGCCATTGAAAATGCATTCGACGGTATTGCCCTTCTTGATAAAAGTGGCAATTACATGTACATGAACAAAGCCCATGCAGATTTGTTTGGTTATGATTCTGCGGAAGAATTGTGCGGAAAATCCTGGCAAAGCATATATACACCAGAAGCAGCAGAAAGGTTACAAAAAGAGGTTTTCCCAGTTTTGGGTAAAAATGGCAATTGGTCGGGTGAAACCATAGGCATCAGCAAAGATAAAAAGCCTGTGATGCAGTACATTTCCCTTACCAGCCTTCCCGATGGTGGTTTGGTTTGTGTCTGCCGGGATAATTCAAAGGCCATCAATGCCAACCGTTTGCAGTATTTGATGAGCAACCTGGGCAAGGGAATTCTTGTTGAAGACGAGAATCATTGCGTTGTATTGGTGAACAGACAGTTTTGCAATCTTTTTCAAATTCCGCTACAACCCCATGAGATGATTGGGGTAAATTGTCTGGACTCTCTTCAACAGTCACTTGCGCTTTTCAAAGATGCCGAAAAGGTGAAAAATGATATTTTCAGCATGATGGGTAAGCAGGAACCACTGATTGGGCAGGAAGTGGTTTTCAAAGACGGCAGAATCCTGGAAAGAGACTATGTTCCTATTATTATAGAGAATACCTTCAAAGGACAACTTTGGAGTTATACAGATGTAACCCAAAACAGGCAATTGCAAAAAAGCCTTGTAGATGCCAAAAACAGGGCCATTGCTTCAGAAAAAGCAAAGTCTGCTTTTCTCTCCAACATGAGCCATGAAATTCGGACACCCATGAATGCGATCATGGGACTGGCTGAACAGTTGTCCATGTCTCAGCTCAACGAGCAACAGCATTATTTTGTAAAAAACATCAGTGATGCTGCACATGGTTTGTTGGGTATCATCAATGATATCCTGGACATGTCCAAGATCGAAGCCGGGAAGATGAGTATAGATAAAGAGATCGTTTCGCTCAAAGACATCAACAAAAGTGTAGAGAATATTCTCAGACCCAAAGCCAAAGAAAAGGGTTTAAGCTTTGAAACTGATTTCGATCGAAAAATAGATCCCAATCTTTTTGCTGATGAAGTGCGCATCAGGCAGGTATTGATCAATATTGTAGGGAATGCTATCAAGTTTACTGATTCGGGTTCTATTAAACTCTCCAGCAAGATGTTGGAAGAGAAGAACCAGACACAACGTATTTTGTTTACCTGTGAAGATTCTGGCATAGGCATCTCAGAGGAAGGACTCAAGCATATTTTTGATGATTTTTATCAGGAGGTGAATGAAAACAATCACCGCCATACCGGATCAGGACTTGGGCTGGCCATTACCAGAACACTTGTTAACCTGATGGGCGGAATGGTTTGGATTGAGAGTACAAAAGATGTTGGAACCAAGGTGATGGTGGAGATTACATTTGAAATGGTTGCTGCTGATGAATTGATGAAGGATGCTGTTGAGTTTGATGAATGTGGATTGATTGAAGGCAAAAAAATCCTGATTGTTGAGGACAATAAACTCAACAGGATGCTTTTTACCCTGATGGTCAAGAACATGAAAGGGATTCCGGAAGAAGCTGAAAATGGACTGGAGGCGGTTCAGATGATCAGCAAAAATAAATATGACTTGGTGCTGATGGATGTTCAAATGCCCATCATGGATGGTCCGACAGCGCTGGCCTTGATCAGAAAAAGCTACGGTGAAACCATTCCTGTAATAGCCCTGACTGCGGCTGCCTTTAAGTCAGAGGTCAACCATATGTTGAACCTTGGTTTTGCAGATTGCATCACCAAACCCATTGACCAAAAAAATCTCCAGCATCGTTTGTGCCTTTTCTTCAAGACGGGTTCAGTGAAAGAAAAATATTATCAATCCATCCACAAAAAAATCATTTCCAATATTTCTGAAATGGCGGGTAATGAACCTAGCCAGCTTGCGAAAATGATGGAGTATCTAATGGATGAAGTGGGTCATGCATTGGGTGAATGGAAGATCAGTGTACCTGCCTGTGATTGGGCAAGTGCAAAAAGAACATTGCACCGTGAAAAAGTGATGATCAAATCAATTGGCATCAATGGTTTTGATGGATTGATCAGGGAAATTGAAGATGATACCATCAAGAAAACGGAGTCAGAAATGACCCTCATGTTTTCTCAGCTCATTGACTTGTTCCACAATTTGCAAAAAAGAATTGGCGAAAAATAAGCCTACCAGGTCAGCTCAAGTTTGTTGTTTCTTCTTTCGTTGTCCGCCATCCTTTTGGTAGGGTCAATTTCAATTTTCTTGAGATCAAGGAGTTTTCTGTCTATGGTGATCACATGGGTAGGATGGGTCCATTTCCAGGGTTCACCAACAGTACGCTTGATCGCAGGCTCTTCATTTTGCTTGCTGCCAAACATGAGGTACTGTGGGATATATGCTGTTTCTTTTGATCCATCCTTGAACACCATTTCAATGTCAATGGGCATGGGCATGGTGCCTGCATTCCTCAGCCGGATTTTCATTTTTCCACCCTCGTCCCACAAGCTGTCAATTCCATAGTCAATTGTCTTGGTGGTATTGACAAAGAAATCCTTGTACCAATCCAGCTGAATGCCACTTTCGTTTTCAGCCAGTCTGATCAGGTCATTTACGTTTGGATGTTTGAATTTCCATGTTTGAAAATATTTCAACAGGATACTGTCTCTGACTGGAGCTCCAACAATATAACCCAGTTGTTCCATGAACACTTCACCTTTTGAATAGGCATTGGTGCTGTAGGCGGTATTGGTGCTGTAATGGTCTGAATGGGTTGTCAGTGGCTCGTTGAAATCGCTTTTTGAAAGGGCGATATAAGCATTATATGCGCCAAGGTGGGGGAATGAGTCTCTGTTGTCATGTATAAAATTCTGGACATTCGATTCTGCAAAACTGGTAAACCCTTCGTCCATCCACGGATAGAGCGATTCATTGGTTCCAAGGATCATTTGGTACCAGCTGTGCATCCATTCGTGCAGCACGACGCCTTCTCCGGCACCTTTGAGCAGGGTAGCCATGGGATATTCCATGCCGCCATCTCCACCCTGGATGAATGAATATTGTTTGTAAGGATACTCGCCATAATGCTTATCAATGAAAGGCAATGCTTTGGACGCAAGCTCCAGAACACTGTCCCACTGTGATTTGTAGTTGTTGATGTAGGCATTCAGGTTAGATCCTTGCCTCATTCGAGCTGGGATGGCATTGTATTGAGCAGTCAATGCTGCTGTGTCGATGGTATAAAAAGAATGAAGGACAAGACCTTTTCTTACCTGCTTTGAATTGTGCACATATCCGGGGTCTGCCGCCCAAACAAAGTCGTGCACATTGGGTGCCTTGAATTTCCAGGTAAGGGTATTGCCTTGAGGTTTTTTCAACGGAAGGCTTGCATATTTTTCATAGCCATGACCAATTTCATGGGGATTCTGCAGGTAGCCTGTTCCTCCGATGACATAGTTTTTGTCAATGGTGATGTTGACCTCAAAATCGCCCCAAACACCATAAAACTCTCTTGCGATATAAGGCGTGGGGTGCCATCCTTGTTGGTCGTATTCTGCCAATTTGGGATACCATTGGGCCATGCTGAAACGGACACCTTCTGCATTGTCTCTTCCACTTCTTCTGATTTGAACAGGCACCTGGGCCTCAAAATCAAGCTCTATCAGTGCCTTGGATTTTGGGAGGATGGGTTTGGACAATTCTACCTTTAGAATGGTTTCGTAGGCCGTTGTTTTTTGAATTTGACCATTGACCTTTAAGTTTTTAACTTCCTGGAACCCAATTTCATTGGGTTTGAGGTTGGAGATCCTGTCTCGCACCCTTTGGTCCCAGTCTGCGCGTCCCCTGATCAGCCGCTTTCCCAATTCCTGGCTGCGCATGTCCATCATGCTGCCTGGCTGAAAGGCGTTCCATTGCAAATGATAATAGAGCACTTTTAAGGTATCGGGAGAATTGTTCCAGTAATCAAGGCGTTGTTTACCGGAAAACCTATTGTTTTCTGCGTCCACTTTGACATCCATCTTATAATTCACTTTTTGTTGCCAGCGATCTGCCTGGGCAAAAAGGGTGTTTTCAGCAATGAACATGCAGAAAAATGCTGACATTGCAGCAACAAGTTGAGTTTTCCTCATAAACAATGGTTATTTGTCCGAAATTAATGCCATTTTATAAAAACACATTGATTTTTGGCGATAATGTTTTTGGGAGCTACTTTTGCATCATGTTCGCAAACGGTCATATCCACCATCATCATAACTTGCCTTAGGGGAAGCCTGGTATTGGTGTATACATAATTCGGGCTTGCCATTGGTAAGCCTTTTTTTATTTTAAACAGGATAGTATGGGAAATGAAACAGTTTTAAGGATTGCCATTCAGAAGTCTGGCAGGTTGTATGAAGACTCCGTTCAGCTTTTGAAAGAATGTGGTATTGAACTCAGGAATGTCAAGGACAGGTTGAGAACAGTTTCTGAAAATTTTCCGATCGAGGTCTTTTTTCTGCGGGATGATGATATTCCTGAGTATGTAGAAGATGGCGTGGCTGACATAGGTATTGTAGGCCAAAATGTTTTGGCAGAGAAAGACAGGAAGGTGGATACAGTTGAAGCCCTTGGATTTGGCAAATGCCGTCTTTCTATCGCAGTTCCGAAATCTTTGGTTTACGAGGGTGTTGCATCACTTGAAGGAAAGAGAATCGCCACCAGCTACCCACATCTTGTGAAATCATTTCTTGCAGAAAACAAGGTGACAGCCAGCATTCACGAAATCAGTGGGTCAGTTGAAATTGCCCCTGGCATTGGACTTTCCGACGTGATTGTTGACCTGGTCAGCAGCGGAGGAACCTTGTTCATGAATGGTTTGAAGGAAGCGGAGATCATTCTTGAATCCCAGGCGGTATTGGTTGCGAGAAAGAGCCTAGATGAAGAAAAAATTGCCATCCTCGAGAAGCTCTTGTTCCGTTTCAGGTCAGTGAAAAAAGCCAAGAAAAGCAAATATGTGTTGATGAATGCACCCAATGATCAATTGGAAAACATCATCTCTCTATTACCCGGCATGAGAAGCCCAACCATTCTGCCCCTTGCCAAAGAAGGATGGAGCAGCGTGCACAGTGTGTTGAGTGAAGACAAGTTTTGGGAGATCATCGAGAACCTGAAAGCCGCGGGTGCAGAGGGAATTTTGGTTGTGCCCATTGAAAAAATGATTCTTTAAATTTTACCATGCAAATCATACGTTATCCATCAAGAGACAATTGGGCAGGTATCATACAAAGACCCGCCATTGATAATGGCATGCTTCGAAAGCAAGTCGGAAAAATCATTGCTGATGTGAGAAAAACTGGAGACAGATCACTCAAGCGTTTTTCCAAGAAGTTTGATGGCGTCGATTTGAAAAAATTAGCTGTTGGTCAGAAAGAAATAGTGGCTGCAGAAAAAAATATTTCCGAGTCTTTGAAATTGCCCATCAACATTGCCATTGAGAACATCAAACGATTCCACAGCATTCAGGTGGAGGAAATAAAAAAAATTGAAACTATGGATGGGGTGGAGTGTTGGCGGCGACCCACCTCCATGAAAAGGGTAGGCCTTTATATTCCTGGTGGTTCCGCGCCATTGTTTTCCACTGTCTTGATGCTGGGCATCCCTGCAAAAATTGCAGGATGCACTGAGGTTGTGCTTTGTACGCCACCATCTAAGGATGGATCAATTCATCCTGCCATTCTATACGCAGCAAAGAAAGTTGGTGTCACAGAAATCTATCGCTGCGGTGGCGCACAGGCCATTGCTGCAATGGCTTACGGCACAGGATCTATAAAAAAAGTGGACAAGATTTTTGGTCCTGGAAATCAATATGTGACGGCTGCAAAACAACTGGTGCAGATGGATGGTGTTGCCATTGACATGCCGGCTGGCCCCAGTGAGGTTTGCGTTTTGGCTGATGATACCGCCAATCCTGATTTTGTTGCCGCTGATCTTTTGTCGCAAGCAGAGCATGGTCCGGATTCTCAGGTGCTTTTGGTGACCAATGATGAAACCTTGATTGAGAAAACAATCAAGTCCTTGAATGCCCAGCTTGAGTTGTTGGAGAGAAAGGATATTGCTGCAAAAGCATTGGAAAACAGCAAGGCTATCCTTATCAAAGACATGGATGAGGCCATGGAACTGGTAAATGAATATGCTGCTGAACACTTGATCATTGCCTCAGATAATGCACACCAATATGGAGATAAGGTCATTAATGCAGGCTCTGTTTTTCTGGGCAATTTTACTCCTGAGAGTGCAGGGGATTATGCGAGTGGTACCAACCATACACTTCCTACCAATGGTTATGCAAGGGCCTACAGTGGGGTCAGTGTTGATAGCTTTGTCAAGAAAATCACCTTCCAGCAAATCAGTAAACAGGGTATACAAAACATTGGAAAAACCATCATCACCATGGCAGAGGCCGAAGGGCTTGATGCGCATGCGAATGCAGTGAAGATCAGATTAAACCAATTATAATGTTCAATCCAGACAATCTTGTAAGAAACAATATCAGGAACCTGAAGCCTTATTCCTCTGCAAGAGATGAATTCAAGGGTGAGGCCAACATATTTTTGGATGCCAACGAAAACTCCCTGGGATCCCCGCTGCTCAAGTGGTACAACCGTTATCCGGATCCGATGCAGTGGAAGATAAAAGAAAAATTATCTGTCATCAAGCAGGTGCCGGTGGATCAGATTTTTTTGGGAAACGGAAGTGATGAACCCATTGATTTGTTGTTTCGTTGTTTTTGTGAACCAGGTGTTGATGAAGTGATCGTATTTCCTCCCACCTATGGCATGTACGAGGTTTCTGCAAACATCAACAATGTTCATCTTTCTAAAGTACCCTTGACGAGGGATTTTCAGTTGGATCTGGAGGCTTTGGAGCTGGCCATCAAACCCAATACAAAGATCATTTGGATATGCTCACCCAACAATCCTTCGGGGAACAGCATAGACCGCCAGGATATTGAAATGGTCCTGAACAATTTTGATGGTCTGGTGGTGGTGGATGAAGCCTATATCAATTTCTCCCGTCAAAAATCTTTTGTCGGAGACCTTGCTGATTATCCAAACCTTGTTGTGCTGCAAACACTCAGCAAGGCCTGGGGTTTGGCTGGATTGCGCATGGGCATGGCTTTTGCTTCACCTGCCATCGTTGCATATTTGAATAAGGTAAAGCCACCGTATAATATCAGCGAACCTGTGCAGGAACTGGCTTTGAAAGCACTTGATGAAATTGGCCAGGTCAACGACATGATTCTTCAGTTGGTGGCATCAAGAAAACTAATGGAAGAGGAGCTTACCCGTGCATCTTCTGTTGTCAGGGTTTTTCCTTCCGACGCCAATTTCTTACTGGTTGAATTTACAGATGCAAGGGCCATGTATGATTATCTTGTAGCAAAGGGGATTGTGGTCCGTGATCGCAGCAATGTATTGCTTTGTGAAAACTGCCTGCGCATCACTGTTGGAACAGAACTTGAAAACCAACACTTGATGCAAGCCATCCATTCATTCCAATAAATTATTCCAAAACAGATACATGAAAAAAGTATTGTTCATAGACAGGGATGGCACATTGATCAAGGAAGCGCCACCCACATACCAGATTGATCATTTTGATAAATTGGTTTTTTTCCCTGGCGTTTTCCAGTCCCTTTCGCGGATTGTAAAAGAATTTGATTTTGAGGTGGCCATGGTTTCCAACCAGGACGGCTTGGGAACGGCTTCTTTTCCATCAACTGATTTTCATCCTGTTCATGATCACATCATTCGAACATTTGCAGGAGAGGGCATCCATTTTGATGAGAGCTTTATTGACCCCAGCATGCCGGAGGAAAATTCACCATCAAGGAAGCCCGGCCTGGGAATGCTGGGTAAATATTTGAACAATCCAGCATACGATCTTCAGGGCTCTTTTGTGATTGGCGATCGGTTGACCGATATCCAATTGGCATTCAACCTTGACGCCAAATGCATCCTCATGACCAGTGAGGATGGTGCAGGAGTTGTTGATCTGGACAACCTTGATGAAGGTTTGAAAAATACCATTGTTTTGGCCACCGGTGATTGGATGGAAGTATACAAGTTTCTCAAACATGGTCTGAGAACAGTACACCATGTTCGGGAAACCAATGAAACCAGGATTGAGATCAAGCTTAATATCGATGGAAGTGGAAAATCATCCATTTCTACTGGCCTGGGTTTCTTTGATCACATGCTTGACCAGATTGCCAGACATGGTAAGATGGATCTTGAAATTGGAGTGAAAGGTGACCTGCACATTGACGAGCATCATACCATAGAGGACACTGGAATTGCCCTGGGAGAAGCCATGTACAAGGGTTTGAGTGATAAAAGGGGAATGGAAAGATATGGTTTCGCCTTGCCCATGGATGATGCAGAGGCCAAGGTCTTGATTGATTTTGGAGGAAGGAGCTGGATTGTTTGGGATGCAAGTTTTAGCCGGGAAAAAGTAGGGGACATGCCAACGGAAATGTTTTATCATTTCTTCAAGTCATTTTCCGATGCTTCCAAATGCAACTTGAATATTTTTTGCCAAGGAGACAATGAACACCATAAAATTGAAGCCATTTTCAAAGCGTTTGCAAAAGCCATACGCATGGCTGTCAAAAAAGATCCGATGCATGATGCACTCCCCACAACCAAAGGAATGTTGTAATAAAATAAAAAACCCGGTGAGATCACCGGGTTTTTATGTCTAAAGCCTTTTGATGGTTTAATGAGTGGTTTTTTGGTTTTTCGGATGTTGGATGCGGCTTTCGGACAGTTGGATGGTTTGGTTTTTGCTTAGGAAAATTGGATTTGGTTTGGTTTTTGGATTTGGAGGTTCTTCTTTTGGAAATTGGATTTGGTTTTAGGAATTGGAGGTTTTTCTTTGGAAATTGGATTTGGTTTGGTTTTTCTGGATATGTTGCTCTTTCGATCAACAATACAAAGATACCTTGCCTCATGTCTTTACACAAGAGCAAAACAACCCTTTTATTGGTGTTCAGTAATTACTCTCAATCCTGTGAATCTACGTGAGGAAAGTATCGTAGATCTACGATACTTTTTTGAGTTCAGGGGCAATGTTGACTGCTTCGTGCATAAATCCCTGATCAATCATCCATTGGTCATTGTAAATTTTACCAAGGTACCTGCTACCGTGGTCATGAAAAATACATACCACCATATCATCTTTTTTCAATTCATCTTTAAGTTGCATCAATCCTTGCAAACAGCTGCCAGCGCTGTATCCGCAGAAGATTCCTTCCTCTCTTGCAATTCTTCTTGCCATGATGGCACCATCCTTGTCTGTTACCTGTTCAAAATGGTCGATCAAAGACATGTCAAAGTTTTCAGGCACAAAGTCTTCTCCAAAACCTTCAGACACATAAGGATGAACCTGATCCATATCAATCAGTCCTGTTTTGAAATAATGTGTTAGCAATGACCCACAGGCATCAATGGCCCATATTTTGATGTTGGGATTTTTTTGTTTCAGGAACATGGCGGTTCCAGTGATGGTTCCACCTGTTCCAGCAGCGGAAACAAGATGGGTTATTTTACCATCTGTCTGCTCCCAAAGCTCTGGCCCTGTTGATTCATAATGAGCCAACCTGTTGGCAAGGTTATCATACTGGTTGGCATGAAATGAATTGGGTATCTCCCTGGCCAATCTTTGTGCAATGGCATAATAACTTCTGGGGTCATCGGGTTCTACGTTTGTAGGACAGACAATTACTTCTGCTCCTACGGCACGGAGTATGTCTGCTTTCTCTTTTGATTGCTTGTCTGTGGTGGTGAAAATGCATTTGTATCCCTTTACAACTGCAGCCAATGCCAGACCCATACCAGTATTGCCTGATGTACATTCGATAATGGTTCCACCGGGTTTGAGTTTGCCTTCCTGCTCCGCCACTTCAATCATTTTCAATGCCATCCTGTCTTTGATGGAGTTGCCTGGATTGAAATAGTCCACCTTGGCAAGCACCTGACAAGGAAGTGTTTGGGTAATTTTATTGAGCCTAATGAGTGGAGTATTCCCAATCGTTTCCAGGATATTGTATTTGATGTCCATGTCTATTTTTTGGAAACAGATTTATTCGGCCCTTCAATTTCAAAGCTCAGGTTTGCGGTGACCCTGAACTCCTCAATCTTGTTGTTCTTGTCAATCGTAGCACTGTGTTCTTTGATGTAAATTGACCTGATGTTTTTAACTGTTTTCGATGCTTCCAATATAGCCTGTTGTGCTGCATCTTCCCAGCTTTTCGTGGAGTTGCACATGATCTCGATTACTTTGATGATTGCCATGACCTGAATTTTGATGGATGATGAATGCATGCAATCTAATCTCAGGATGGTAGTGGGGGGATGATGAAGGAAATTGATTCCACTGATTTACATCATCTAGAATACAAGTCTTTCTCATTGAATTCCATATGCCGTCGATATTATATTTGCTTCAGTCGGTTAAAGGACATTGTCCCATGCCGGTATGATTAAAGCAGACAATAGGATTCCGTAAAAGGGTTTAAAACTGCTGTATCTCGGAACTGGGCAAACCCCAGTTCCTTTTTTTGTCCATATGTACCAGTCGAATTGGTGTACTTTTGCACCATGCAGTCAACTTCCTTTTCCATTGCGGATGCGCTCTCCAATTTACAGATCAAGGCTTTGAATCCAATGCAACAGGCTTCATTGGAAGCCAATGCAACCAACAATGCAGTAGTCTTGCTGGCGGATACAGGGTCTGGAAAAACTTTGGCGTTTTTGCTTCCTGTCACACAATTGCTTGATAAAACCAAGTCTGTTACCCAAGCTTTGATTGTAGTATCATCTCGTGAACTGGCCTTGCAAATTGAGCAGGTGTTTAAAAAAATGGGAACAGGATTCAAAGTGACCTGTTGTTATGGTGGGCACCTCAGGGAAACGGAAGAAAACAACCTCAAGCAGGCTCCTGCATTGATTGTTGGTACCCCAGGCAGGCTTGCAGACCATATCAGGCGAGGAAATATTGTCACCACAGAGCGAGTGTGCGGAGATGGCAGCTTCGCCAAGCATCGCTCATACAGACATTAAGCCAATACCTGGTTTGCAACCATGTAGCGAACTGTTCGATGTTCTCGTTGGAGACGCGGAGATTGTTCTCAAGGGTGAGGACCAATCAACCACCCGCGACGTGATGCTTAACGGGGAGCGGCTGGTCATCGCGATGATTGCCGACGGGCACGGTGGCAAGGAAGCGTCGGCGCATTGCAAGGCGATGGTCGTCGATGAGCTCCTCGAGGGGCTGAAAGTCCCCGACGGGTTGCATGTGCGTGCTGCAGGCACTCACGC
>CAITQQ010000409.1 GCA_903894575.1 uncultured bacterium | reverse complement strand
ACCAATGTTTTTCTGGGCTCCTGCATAAATGAAGGAAAACCTGTTGAAGTCCATGACGCAGCTGAGGATATCACTGCTCATGTCTCCAATCAGGGGAACTGATGTTGAAGGGATGCCCTGCATCTGTGTTCCTTCAATGGTATTGTTGGTGGTATAATGAAAATAAGCGGCATCCTCTGGTATGGTATACCCTGCCGGGATATAGCTGTAATTAAGATCTTTAGAAGAGGCAACCACTTCAACATCCCCAAACAATTTGGCTTCCTTGATGGCCTTGGAACCCCAGACACCACCATCCAAATAAGCAGCCTTTTTATCCTTGGAAAGAAAATTCATGGGTACCTGAAAAAATTGCGTAGATGCCCCACCATGCAGGAACATCACCTCCTTGTTGCCATCCAGTTGCATCAGTTCCCTGACCAAGTCCATGGCTTCACTGACCACCGATTCAAACATCGGCGTTCTGTGACCAAATTCCAGGATGGATAATCCGGTTTCATTGAAATTCAGGATGGCACGACTGGCTTCTTCAAATACTTCCTTTGGAAGGATGCTCGGACCCGCATTGAAATTGTGTATCATGTTACTGTTTGCTTAGGAAAATGGAATGGCAGCAGCGACGCAAAGATACTTAATTTAGAGAAGAGCGCAGCTGAGACAGATCAGGTTGCCCAGCATCCACCCATGCCGTAAACCAGAAACTGGCGACCCCATGGATGGCATCCCTCATCCTCCTTTCCACCATGCCGTTGAGTTTTCTGTGATAAATGCCTGCATATTGCGCTGCATATTGACGCAATACCACCCCATTTCTGCTCTCATAGGCAAAACGAAAATCCATGGGATAGGCCTTGCTGATTTTTTTCTCCACTTTCAAGACCGTGTCAGCGGCGGCAGCACTTTCATAGACCCTGTCCCAAATAAAATGCAACGGACGGTTCAGATAAGCAGCAGGTCCAATGATAAAATCATATTGTTTTTCGGCATATAGCTCTGGCAAACGGCTCTCCCAAAATCCATGAATGCCCAGCTGATCTGTCTTTTGACCATTGTGGTTGCTGCTGGCATGCAAGGGCACGTGCACATCTGCAATGTAGTGACCTAGATCAGCTGAAATTTTCAAGATGGCATCTGCATTGGACTCCTGAAAAGCCTTTTTCAAACGGGATTGCATGATCATGATCCACCAGGGGGCTATACCATGTGCATTCAGGGTATCTGCTGAAAAACGAAGTACTGCATCATCCCATTTTCTCGGGAGGCTGTCTTTAGGATCCTGCAGATAATGGTCCATGTCGATATAATGCCTTGGGGCCTCTTCTGTAATGGCATAGCGCCGCTTGTCAGGATCCACGGCATGGTCAGTCAGGTAACGGATGTTTTTTTTATAAAAGGAAATCATGGCCGGTGGCAGGAGAAAAACAGCATGGTAGTTGATGTGCCGGTGGCCAAAAAAGCCCCAACTGCCAGATTGCAATGGAAGTAACATAACAAAGGCAATAAAGCAACACTGAAAATAAAATCGACTAATCTTCGCTTTTGAACGCGAAAAATTAAATAGGTCTTTTACCCTTCGTTCATCAAGATCACCCCGCCTCCCCATCATCACCCCATTCAATTTTATTGGACAACTAAGCGCTGCCCATGCGCTACGCTTTTGACTTTGCTGCATGCCTTGCCCCATGCTTGACATCGTGCTCAGCAACATCTGTTACACCCCCAGAAACAATGAACTTCATTGCGTCAGCAGAACTGACCCCTTCTATTTTCCGAATACGATCAGGCTTTACCAGATAAGTGATGCCGGAAAATGCATAGGAATGCGGAATGTAGACAGCCACATGTTCATTCACCCCAAACTCGCTGACGTCGGTTTGTGTGATGAATCCAATCCGCCAAACATCCGGAGATTCAATCGACACCAACACAGGCTTGTCAAATTTTCTTTTGTTGCCCGCAAAAGCTTCCAGAAAATCCTTGACAGTTGTATAGATGATCTTCACTCCCGGTGTCTTTTCCAAAACAGCATCAAACAATTCGACCAATTTGGAAACGATGAATGATGAAGAGATATATCCCACCAACAATACAATGACCACCACCACCAGGAAGCCCAGACCAGGAATCTTCTCTGGATAACCTTGCGGATTCAATTTAACCAGGTCTGGGAACAAGACGTGAAGCAGATTGGGAAGAATACCATCAATCAGGTTGAACAATGAAAGCACGGCCCAAACGGTAATGACAATGGGTGCCAGGATGACCATCCCCTGAAAGAAAAAGTACAAGAGTCTGCCCGGCCGGAATGATTTCATTGTGATGGTTTTAGGCAAATATACACCCTAAAAAAGGGCATTATTGGATGAAAACAACTGATTTTGAAGGAAAAATCACCAAAAATGCGTCATTTAACCCGATTAATTACCGTTTAACATTAATTTGAAATTTTTCAACAGAAACTTTTTTTACAGTAATAGTTTCCATAGTTTTGCGCCTCCAAAATGAATATGGACACTAAAGAAAGGATCATTGAACAGGCCAGAGACCTTTTTATCAGGCTGGGGATACGCTCGGTGTCCATGGACGATATCGCAGGGCAGATCGGCATGTCCAAAAAAACCCTATACCAACATTTTGAGGACAAGGATGAGTTGGTAGAGCGTGTCGTGGCATTTGAAACCAACAGGATGCAGGATGAATGCCATCTCTGTGCCAATACTGCAGAAAATGCAGTAGAAGAAATTTTCAAGGTCATGGAAATGGTCATGCAACATTTCAGGAACATGAATCCGATGGTGCTGTTTGACATGCACAAATTCCATGACAAGGCCTTCGCCAAATTCATGGAACACAAGAACATTTTCTTGTTGGATGTCATTTCAACCAATTTGAAAAGAGGGGTCAGCGAAGGATATTTCAGGCAAGACATCAAAATAGATATCCTGGCAAAATTCAGGCTGGAATCCATGATGCTGGCTTTCAACATGGAGGCCTTCCCACCTGTAAAATACAATGCGGCTGAAGTTACCATTATCGTGATAGAAAACTTCCTATACGGTGTGGCAACAGCATCCGGATTCAAACTGATTGAACAATACAAGGCAAAAAAGAACACTATACATGCACAATAAAAAAGGAAATATGATACGTTGGGGCTTTACTATTTTTTCAACCGCAGTGCTCTTGCTCGGTACTGCAGATGCACAACAGAAATACAAGTTGTCAGTCAACCAGGCTGCTGATCTTGCATTGAAAAATGTGACAGAAATAAAAAACCTACAGATTGACAGAGAATTGCAATTGTCAAAAAACAAGGAGTATACTGCACAAACCCGGCCACAGGTAAGCGGTACGATACAATCACAACATTTTTTCAGCATTCCTGTAACCTTGCTGCCAGATTTCATTTCACCTTCTGTGTACAAGGTACTGACAGACAACGGCGTTCGCAATGGTGCAGGCAGCCCCATTTCCACGCCCAACAATCCGCCACAGTATTTTCCTGCACAGTTTGGGGTGCCTTGGCAGTCATCGGCAGGTGTGCAGTTTCAGCAGTTGTTGTTTCAACCGGATCTTTTCATTGCCCTTAAAGCAAGAAAAAAATCGATCGAGTTCAATGATGCCAACATCAAGGTGATGGAAGATTCCATCAAAAGCAATGTTGCAAGATCCTATTACAGCGTGTTGATTGCAGAAAAAAGAAAAAAATACCTGGATGCCAGCATCAAAAGGCTTGATAAGCTGAAAAGCGATCAGGAAAAACTCTACAAAAATGGATTTGCAGAACACCTGGACATTGACAAAACGCAGGTAACATTGAACAACCTGAGCACCACATCCACCCAAATTGAAAAACTCATTGAAATTGGGTATGCATCACTCAAGTTTGCCCTGGCCATTGACCAGGCAGATACCCTGGAACTGAGCGATTCCCTTTCGATTGACCTTGTCAAAAAAGACCTGTTGGAATTGTCCAACTTCAATTACAACGACAGGAAAGAAATCCAGCTGCTCAATGTTGTAAAGGATTTGCAGGGGCTTGATGTAAAAAGAAACAAGCTTGCCTACATTCCTACGCTGGCCACCTATTATAGTTACAGCAGAAATGCCCTGGGGCAAAAATTCAACCTCTTCAATTTTTCAGACAAATGGTACAAGACATCACTGTGGGGAATCAACATGAGCGTTCCCATCTTTGATGCAGGACAAAAAGCGCAGCGCATCAAGCAAGCAAACCTTAATCTTCAAAAGACCAACAACACTATTGCCAATGTTCAAAGGGCAATTGACCTGCAACTGAAGGCTTCATCCATTTTGTTTAAAAATGCCCTGTCTTCACTGGACATGCAAGACAAGAATGTCGTACTCGCAGAAAAAGTGTACAATACGACAAAGAAAAAATATGAGCAAGGATTGGGATCCAGCTTTGAATTGTTGCAAACCGAAACTGAACTGGAAAACGCACAGTCCAATTATTTCCAATCCCTTTACGATGCCATCAACGCAAGGATTTCCTACAACAGGGCCCTTGGTAAACTATAATCACAAAAGAATAAAAACCAGAATATGAAAAAGTTTTTGATGATCTGCATGCTGTTCACACTGGCAGCCTGCTCAGGAAACAAGGAAGAGAACAAAGATGTAGCTGCCAAAAAAGCAGAGCTGGAAAAGCTTACCCAAGAACGTGATGCCATCATTGCCAAAATAGGCACACTGGAAACAGAAATCCAGAAAATGGCTGGTGCTACTGTTGAAGAGAAAACAAAACTGGTTGAAGTGACCACACTGATCACCCAGGACTTCGCGCACTATATTGACTTGCAGGGCAAGATCACCACAGAAAATCTTTACTATGTAACCCCAAGAGGAATGGGTGGACAGGTGAAAGCCATCTATGTAAAACAAGGAGACAATGTCAAAGCAGGACAACTGCTGATGAAACTGGAAGATGGCATCATCCAACAAAACATCAAACAGGTGGAAAGCCAGCTCTCTTTCGCCAAAAATATTTTCACCCGCCAGGAAAATCTTTGGAAAGAAGGGATTGGAACAGAAGTACAATTCCTTTCAGCCAAGAACAATGTGGAAGGCCTTGAAAAACAACTCTCTATTGTAAAAGAGCAACTGGGAACAACCTCCGTCATTGCGCAAGTATCAGGCGTGGTTGAAACGGTCAGCATCCGCGTGGGTGAAACCTTTGTAGGATCTCCCATGGCGGGCATCACGATTGTTAATCCAAGCGCCATGAAGGCAGTGGTTGAAGTTCCTGAAAACTATGTTGTGAAAGTCAGAAAAGGAATGCCGGTGATCATCTCCGTGCCAGACTTGAATGAAACATTCAACTCAAGCATCAGCCTGATCAGTGAAACCATCAATGCCACCTCAAGGAGTTTCATTGCAGAAAGCAAAATGCCCAGCAAGAGCAACATCAAACCCAACCAGGTTGCCGTTGTAAAAATACTTGATCACGCAGCAAAGGATGCCATTGTTGTTCCTGTTGAAACGGTACAAACAGATGAGAAAGGTAAATATGTGTACATCCTTTCCTTAGAAAATGGAAAGAACCTTGCCAGGAAAAAGATGGTAACCATCGGTGAGTTCTATGATGAACTGATTGAAGTCAACACGGGCTTAACCAAAGGCGACAAGCTCATCACCAAAGGGTTTCAGGGACTCTATGACGGGCAACTGATTTCAACCGCAACAAACTGATCTCATTTTCCAAGCAAGCATAAAATATTAGCATGGACAACTCCTCGAAAAATAATTCCATTTCCAATCTGCTCAAGAATGTAAAAACATTCAAGCCAACAGATTGGGCCATCAACAACAAGACGGCAGTCTACCTGATCACCCTGATCATCTCCCTTTGGGGTATCGGGCTATTTGTTTCTTTCCCAAAAGAACAGTTTCCTGATGTGGTCATCCCCAACATCTATGTTCAAACCGTATATGTAGGAAACTCTCCAAAGGAAATAGAAAGCCTCGTCACCAGGCCCATTGAGAAGCAGCTCAAGGGAATCACTGGTGTGAAAATCAACAAGATCACCTCCAACTCATTGCAGGATTTCTCTGCCATCATTGTAGAGTTCAGCACCTCCGTAAAAACAGATGTGGCCTTGCAGAAGATGAGGGATGCGGTAGACAAGGCGAAAAAAGATTTGCCAAATGACCTTACCCAGGAACCGGTTGTGCAGGAAATCAGTCTTTCTGAATTGCCCATCATGGCGGTGAATGTGAGCGGTGACTATGATGGCATCAAACTGGCAGAATTTGCGGAACAGCTGAAAGACAAGATTGAAGAACTTTCTGAGATCAGCAGGGTGGATGTTGTGGGTGCTCCTGAAAGGGAAATCCAGATCAATGTTGACCGCTACAAGATGGAAGCCGCAAAAGTCGGGTTCACCGATGTGGAACAGGCCATACAGCGTGAGAACAACGACATCTCCGGTGGTTTGCTGGCGGTTGGAGAACAGAAACGTACCCTCCGTGTCAATGGACAGTTCAGGTCTTCGCTGGATCTCAACAACGTGATTGTGAAAAACGTATATGGTGCACCACTTTATCTGCGCGACTTTGCCGACATCACGGATACTGTAAAAGAACGTGAGAGCTTTGCACGGCTCAACGGAAAAAATGTAGTTACCCTCAGCATCATCAAGCGTTCCGGAGAGAACCTGATCAATGCTTCAGAAAAAATCAACGGCATTGTAACGCAATTGAAAGCAGATCAGTTTCCCAAAGACCTGAACATCAATATCACCGGAGACCTGAGCATCAAAGCATCAGCAGCCTTTGATGAATTGGTGAACTCTATTGTCATTGGTTTTGTGTTGGTGATGATCATCCTCATGTTCTTCATGGGCGTCACCAACTCATTCTTTGTAGCCCTCTCAGTTCCGCTGAGCATGTTCCTTGCCTTCATCCTCCTGCCCAGTGCAGAGTTCATTGTAGGATCGAGTGTTACACTGAATTTCATTGTATTGTTTGCACTGCTTTTTGGTCTCGGCATTGTGGTGGATGATGCGATTGTGGTGATAGAAAACACGCACAGGATCTTCTCACAAGGAAAAGGAAAAATCAGTGCCAAAGATGCGGCAAGGTTTGCTGCTGGCGAAGTTTTCATCCCGGTACTGGCTGGAACCCTGACCACGCTTGCACCCTTCATCCCACTGCTTTTCTGGCCAGGCATCATTGGTAAATTCATGATTTACCTGCCCACCATGTTGATCTTCACACTGACAGCATCATTGATTGTGGCCTACATCATGAACCCTGTTTTTGCTGTGGATTTCATGACCCACGAAGACCACGAAAAGAAAAAGAAATCGCTTGTCTTCAAAAATCCATTGTTCCTCATTTTCATTATCGTGGGTCTTCTTTTTGACCTCGTTGGATATGGCAACGACCAGGCATCTTACCGCTTCATTGGCAACATGCTTATTTTCTTTGGTGGACTGATGGTGCTGAACGCCTATGTGCTCACTGGTGCCATCAAAACCTTCCAGGAAAAATGGTTGCCTGCCATGATGAACAAATACGAAAAACTCCTTCAGTGGACCACACAGGGATGGAGACCAGTCAAAATGTTGATTGGCACTTTTGCATTGCTCATCTTCTCCTTTGTGTTCTTCGGAATGAGAAATGTTCCTGTTGTGCTTTTCCCACAGGGCGATCCCAATACCATCTATGTTTACCTCAAGTTGCCCGCTGGTACAGAAGTAACCTATACTGATTCAGTAACAAAACTGCTGGAATCCAGGATCAACAAGGTGTTGGGCATGGAGAACGGAAAAGAAAATCCATTGGTGGAAAGTGTGATTGCCAATGTGGCTGTAGGTGCCAGTGATCCCAACAGTGGAGACAGAAGCACAAGGCCAGAACTTGGCCGTATACAGGTCAATTTTGTTCCTTTTGAAGAAAGGGATGGTGCTGGCACCAAGCAGTATCTTGACTCCATCCGACTGGTGGTGAAGAACATTCCTTCTGCAGAAATCAGTGTTACTCAGGAAAGCAATGGCCCGCCCACACAATCGCCCATCAACATTGAGGTTTCCGGTGATAATTTCGAAGACCTGACCAGCACAGCCATCAACCTCAGGAACTACCTCAGCGACAAAAACATTCCGGGTGTAGAAGAATTGAAAATTGATGTAGACTTCTCCAACCCCGAGATTGGCATTTCTATCGACAGGGAAAGGGCGCTAATGCAAGGCATCTCCACCGGTCAAATCGGAATGGAAATCCGTACAGCCCTTTTCGGAAAGGAAATTTCAAAGTTGAAGATTGGTGAAGAGGAGTACAATATCATCATCCGCAACAATGCTTCACAAAGGAAATCATTGTCTGAACTCCTGAACATGCGCATCACCTACCGCGATTTCACCAACGGTCAAATCAAACAGGTGCCCATCAGTTCTGTGGTGAAAGCAGATCTCAGCAATACCTATGGCAGCATCAAAAGAAAAGACCAGAAACGCGTAATCACCATCTTCTCAAATGTACTGACCTCACAGGGTTATACGCCCCAGGCAGTGAATGAAGACATCAAGAAACAAATTGATGCATTCAAATCAAAACCAGAAGGTGTATCCATTGCACAAACGGGCGAAGGAGAGCAATTGGCGGAGACAGCAAACTTCCTGAGAACAGCGATGTTT
>CAITQQ010000408.1 GCA_903894575.1 uncultured bacterium | reverse complement strand
TCCCAATGACTGGGATCGTGACTCAATAGTATCTTGAAAGGATGAGCTGCAGTTCCCTCATACGCCTTTTGAAGGTCTCCATAACGGCTGAAATTTCCCTTTGCACCCCAATTCTCAATTCCTATGAGGGCAATGGTCTGCCCATCTTTTTCAATGGTGACATTTTCATTGAGCAACAGGCGCCATCCCATTTCACCATGTATTTCCTTGAGGCGATTGAGATTGGCTTCTTTTGCATCTTTGCTGGGCCATTTGACATAGTCGCCATAGTCATGGTTGCCAAGGATGCTGAAAACACCCATGGGTGCTTTTATGTTTGAAAAAACATCAATGAACCCATCCATTTCAGTGGCCACATTGTTTACAAGGTCTCCAGTGAAGAACACAAGATCAGGTTCATGGTCCATCAACTTGCGAACACCTTTTTCAACAGCCAATTTATCCTCAAGACTTCCTGAATGTATATCCGATATTTGTATGATTTTCAGACCTTTAAAAGCTAAAGGAAGGTTCTCGAATTTCAATTTCACCTTTTCAACCCTGTACTTGTATTTGTTTCCAAATCCATATAAAAGGGTTCCAAAAAGTCCTCCTCCTACACCAACTCCAAGCCATGACAGAAAAACCGACCTGGTGATACCCTCAGCATTTGAAGCCGATCCATTAAAAGCCGCAATGGCTTTTCCTCCCCCCCACTGAAAAATCCTGCGGACATCATCCAGCAGGAAAAACAAGGTGGCCACAATTTTTGCGATGAAGAAACCAATGACAATCGGAAAAACCAAACTCCGAACAAGCTGGGGAAGCCTTTCGAATCCAATGAATGAGATGGTGATGAAAAGCACGAGGGCCACAACGGTGAATGACCAGTAAAACAAATGGATGGCCATCCTGGTCTTGGGAGATAGGGATGATGTTACCACGCGGAGTGACTGGAAAACATAAAAATCCACCGCCAACATGAATAAAATAAAAACCCAGGATCCCAATAATCTTTTCATTGCCTAAAAATAAATGAATTCTGCAACTTGCTGTTCAATGCTGTTGATCGCCATGGAATCTATGATGTTCCCCTCAGCATCCATCAGCTTATCAACAGTAGAAATGGGCAGCTTGTTGGGCATTACATTCACTTTGAGGTAATTCAATACACCGGTAACATGCTCCAAGCCCCTAATATTACCGCCCTTGCCTGTGGCAACGCCTACCAACATCGCTTTTTTCCCAGGCCAACAGCTCTTGATATCGGTAATATCAACCATGCTCTTGAAAATGCCAGGGTAGCTTCCATTGTATTCGGGCAAAATAAAAATAAACTTGGTTACAGGCTTCAAATGGTCCTGCTGAAAAGAGACAAAAGCTGGAGAGCTGGGATCCAGGTTGAAGTTTTCAAGTGTAACCAGCTCAGTATCAATGCCTTTAGATAAAAAAACGCTTTTGTAGAAACGTCCCACCTTTCGAGAGTTGCTTCCAACCCTGTTTGTACCTACAATTATCCTATAAATTTCACCATTCATAGAAGACTAACATTATTTTATGCATAATGTTCCCTAAAATGGTGCCGAAATTGTAAATTTGTCATCCTGTCGTTTTCAATAAATCATTAATATTCATGGCCCGGATCATTGGTGTAGCAAATCAAAAAGGCGGTGTTGGCAAAACCACCACCGCAATCAATCTGGCAGCCAGCTTAGCTGTATTGGAATACAAGACGCTGTTGGTGGATGCGGATCCTCAGGCCAACAGCACCTCTGGCGTTGGTTTCGACCTACAAAACATCCAGCAAAGCATCTACGACTGCATGGTTGGCGATGCAAAAGCCATTGATGCCATCCTCAAAACAGAGATACCCAATCTAGATCTTATTCCCTCGCACATTGACCTGGTGGGTGCTGAGCTGGAGATGATCAATTATCCCAACAGGGAAAATGTGATCAAGCATATACTGGATGAAGTCCGCGATGACTATGATTTTATTGTGATTGATTGCTCCCCTTCTCTTGGACTCATCACCGTCAATGCCCTTGTTGCTGCAGACTCTGTGGCCATACCCGTGCAGGCGGAGTTTTTTGCACTCGAAGGCTTGGGCAAATTGCTCAATACCATCAAAATTGTTCAAAGCAGGCTCAATACATCATTGGCCATTGAGGGCATTCTCATGACAATGTACGACGTAAGGCTGAGGTTGTGCAACCAGATCGTGAATGAAGTCAGAAGGCATTTTGAAGACATGGTTTTTGATACCATCATCCACCGAAACTCTAGGTTGAGCGAGGCACCGAGTGTGGGAAAACCCGCCATCCTTTATGATGCAGAAAGCAAGGGTGCCGTCAATTACCTGAACCTTGCCAAAGAGATTCTGCAAAAAAACAACATGACAAAAATCAAGGAATCCGAAAGAACCATAAATCCAGACAATGAGCAATAATCCCAGCAACAAGAAAGATGCATTGAACAGAGGGATCAGATCCCTGCTGGGCAGTATTGACTCAGAGATGAAGAATCCTGCAGGCAACCTCAAATCAGAAATTGTTGAAAAGACAACGGCTGTTTCAAGAGTGCCTTTGGAAAACATCATCCCCAATGCAAAACAACCCCGTCAGGACTTTGATGCAAAGGCACTGGAAGAACTTGCACAATCAATTCGACAACACGACATCATTCAACCCCTGACAGTGGCAATGCTACCCTCAGGAAAATATAAACTGATAGCCGGAGAAAGAAGGTGGAGGGCTGCAAAGCTCGCAGGCATCAAAGATGTTCCGGTCTATCTGCGGGTGGTTGATGACAAGCAAATCCTTGAACTCGGCTTGCTCGAAAACCTTCAAAGAGAAAACCTCAATGCCATAGAAATTGGCCTCAGCTATCAACGCCTGATTGATGAGTGCTCGATGACACAAGAGGAAGTTGCCACAAGAATGGGGATGGACAGAAGCACCGTTTCCAACTATATCAGGATGCTGAAACTCCCACCAGACATTGTGGTCGCCGTCCGGAATGGCTCTTTGTCCATGGGCCATGCCAGAGCCTTGATCAATGCGGGTGAGGTAGACAAACAACTTTATGTCTACAATACCATTTTGTCAAAGAAACTATCTGTAAGGCAAACTGAAGACTTGGTGAAGCAATTGTACAAGCCTTCAAAGGGTAAAACAGATGTAAAACAAAAACCAACAGGCCAGTTCACCAAGATCCAAGATCAGCT
>CAITQQ010000407.1 GCA_903894575.1 uncultured bacterium | reverse complement strand
TTGTTTATGCTGGTCCAAATATCCCATGGCATGATCGGTAAAGGCATCTGTCATGTAATGTCCTTCCTTGGGGATTTCATAGTCCTTGTCATCCAGAACAAATCGACGCTTGTCCCTTTCTGCTGGGGTAATCTCAAAAAAACTGGAAGCTCCTGAAATCAATCCGTAGTAGCGATCGAATCCACGCTTCAAAGGCCAATGTTCAGGCCTTTCACCCACATGCCATTTTCCAGACATATAGGTACTGTAACCTACTTTCTTCAATTCTTCAGCAATGGTAGGAAAACTATCATTCAAAAATCCCTGGTATGGGCCATGCTCGATGGGTGCTTTTGAAAGCCCAACCATTCCTCCCATCCCAACGGTATGTGGATATTGCCCTGTCAATAGAGATGCACGTGTTGGACAACAACGGGAATTGTTATAGAATTTTTTTAGCTTGATGCCATTGGCTGCAAGTTGATCAATGTTGGGCGTACTGACTTCACCACCATAACAACCCAAATCAGAATAACCCATGTCATCGACCATGATGTAAATGATGTTTGGCCTCGAGTCAACAGGGATCTTTTTGTAAGAGGAAAACAATATGAAAGCAATAATCAAAAAGATACCCAAACCCAGTAACAATTTTGTTCTTGCCTTGAAGAGTTCAGATGAAGTCTGAATAAAATTTATTCCTTTCATGCTTTTATTTTTTCAATTTTATGACTTCGGAACCGGCCAATAAAAATGCTCCTGCGCCATATGATTCCCAGCTTTCCGCATTAAAGTTCCTGCGTGGATCGGCACCAATGGGTTGAACCCATCCCACCTTTCCATCTGCAGTAAGCAGGGTATTGAGCCCAGTCCAAGCCGCTTTCACGGCTGGAAGAAATGTTTTCTTGTCCAAAATCTTGTTGTTCACACCCCATGCCATTGCATAACAATTGAAAGCAGAACCACTTCCTTCTCCACCAGCATAAGCCATTGGATCCAACAAACTTGTTCTCCAAAGTCCATCTTCCTGTTGCAATGACAACAAGCGGGCTGACATGTCCTTGAACAGGTTAATATAAAATTCCCTTGTTGGGTGATCGGAAGGCATTTCTTTCAACAAACGAACCAGGCCTGCCATCACCCATCCGTTTCCGCGAGACCAAAATACTTTCTTTCCGTTGGATTCTCTTTTCCCGTTTCCATTGGCATCGATAAGATAAGATGCATCCCTGGCAAACAGTTTTTCTTCATTGTTGTACAACAACCGATAGCATTGCATGAAAAGTGTATCAGACAATACCAAATAAGAAGGATCGTTGAACGTCTTGGACAACTTAGCCAAGGTCGGAGGAGCCATGAACAAGGCATCACACCACCACCAGGTAATACCATGCCTTTTTATTTCTCCACCGGGAACTAAGGCTAATTTTTTGATTGAGTCAATACTTGCCTTCAACATCAGCTCATTTTTGCTGATGCGATAAAGGTCGATATATGTCTGGGTAATGGCGATATCATCTGCATGATCATAGCGCTTGGCAGGAAGCCAGTTGTTGCGTTCACCAATGGCCATCAATGAATCAAGCAATACTTGTGATTTGGTTGTTTCATAGGCTGCAAAAACACCTGTATAAAAGGCTGCATTGGTCCAGGTATTTTCAGGCTTTCCATTGGAATGTTTAAACTGCCAATCTGAAACCTTCAGCATGGAGGCTTTTATATTGGAAGCCTTGAAAATATTGGAAGACTGTGCCAAAGCTGCATTTGAAAATGAAAACAGCAGAAAAACCAAGATGACATTGACTAACACTTTTTTAATTTGCTGCATGGTTAAAGTTTAAATGATTGGTTTATTTATTTGTAAATGCAGGATTGTACTTCCCTCTTTCCTTGAATCCATCAAATGATTTCATCGCACCAAATCTTGGATAACTTTCAAAGACATCTCCTTTTCCTTCAGCCCTGGGATCATGCTGTTCTTTTAGCTTCGATTCCAGCAAAGTTTTGAGGTTTGATTTGATCTTGGCCATCTTTTTATCTTTAGCTAAATCCTTGAGACAATAAGGATCTTTGATGATGTCATAGAATTGTTCGGGATTTCTTTTTT
>CAITQQ010000406.1 GCA_903894575.1 uncultured bacterium | reverse complement strand
CCGTGGTCACCACAAAACCATCATTGGCCTGGCACTTGCCAATCGTCGCCAACACGGAATAACGCGTTGTCTGCGTGGGCCTGGCCCAAGTGTTCTTTGCAGTTGGATTGGAAACAGTAGCAGCCGGAGACCATTGGTAGTACACCCCATCAGAAGTAGGTCGCAGTAAAATACTGTCTCCCAAACATATCGTCGTGTCCATCCCCGCCTTCAACGAAACAAAAGTCTTCACATCCACAAAAACAGAAGCACTGTTGATGCAGCCAGGTGACTGCGTCAACGTAACCGTGTACCGCGTCGGAACATCAGGACTCACCAAAGGATTTGATATCCCCGTATTGCTGATGTTGTAATTCGGAGACCAGCTGAAACTGCCTGTCCCTCCAGCATTGAGCTGAACCTTGTCGCCACTGCAAACAACTGTATCGGAGGTCAGATAGATGGAAGGCTTGTCTCCTACTGTGATGGCTTTTTTCAATGTATCGGTGCATCCGAGGTCATTGGAAACAACCAGCGTGATAGTATAATTGCCATATTGCGGATAGGTGTACACAACTGTTTTGGCAGTGGAGGTATCATTGGTTGTCTGCGGATTGCCAAAATCCCACTGCCATTTGTTTACAATGCCATAGGCGGATTGTGTTTGGTCTGTAAAAGTATATGGCGCTCCTTTGCAGGACTCCAAAATTGAAAAATCTCCGGTAAACCCTGGATAAACCTTTGCAATGGTATACGCTGTATCGGTACAGGTCTGTCCCTTGTTGGTGATGAGACGAACCGTATAATCTCCAGGGGCAGGAAAAGTAAAGGTTGGTGTTGGCAATGATGAGACATCAGTAGAGGAAGATGCAATGCCAAAATCCCAATCAAATGTCTTGTTCAATGGGCTGTTTGAATTGTTTTTAAAGCTCACAGTGAATCCATCACAGGAAATGGTTGCAGGTGGAAGATTTGCACCGGCCACACTGCAATCTGCAACCTTCAGGTGGAGATCTTTTCGGTGAACATTGATGAGCTGACCATTGCGTCTTTCTCCAACGGCAACAGTTATGACATAGATTCCTTCGTCGGGAGCAGTGCCAGTTATTCTTCCTGTCGCAGGGTCAATCGAAACATTTTTTCCCAGTGGCTGCTGAGGAGAAAATCCAAATGCATAATCCAAGGCGATATACGGCGGTGCACTGGCATCGACCGGAACACCGCCTTTTGTTCCTCCCAAAAATGCTGCAGCAA
This sequence comes from uncultured bacterium, assembly GCA_903894575.1. Taxonomy (GTDB): domain Bacteria; phylum Bacteroidota; class Bacteroidia; order Chitinophagales; family Chitinophagaceae; genus Pollutibacter. The sequence continues at coordinate 2,251 of CAITQQ010000406.1, read as the reverse complement.
ACGCATAACTGAGTTGGTCTTTGTCTGCATCCGTTGCACCAAAATCATAATTAAAATAATTGTTAGCACAGATGATGATGGTATCGCTGGTATTGAATTGGGGTGTGCTGTTGGCAAAGCCATCGGCCACCAGACCAGTGCCTGGTATCTTGGTGGTATAGGTCACCCCCACTTCACCAGAACTGTAGACATTGAAAAGATCAAGGATCCTACAACAGCGCTGAAAAGCAATGGTATAGCCATCTGCAGTGATGGGAAGTTCAACTTCATCCGTATAATAACCAATGTTATAACATATGGCCGGCGGATTGGAAATACAGGGATCAGGCTTTGCCAGTGTAATGGTCTCCAACCTGGACTGATTGACCTTCATGCTTTTTACAACAGGGCCACCCACTGAAGCTGCATAAATAGAAAGGATCACATAGGGCTCTATTTCTGTGGGATTGGTTTCACATTCACGGTAAAGCTTTAGTGTGACACGATACCTTGCGGTGCTGGCATCGGCACCTTTCCCCAAGTAAACATAGCTCACTTCTCCCCCTGCAATATGTTTTGCATATAAGGGGAAAGGGAGTATCCCAAAAAGCCATATGATCAATAACTTATTTATACAAGTAGAAGCTGTTGGCTTGTGAGGTACAGGTCATCACTACACTGTTGATGCAAACATGTTCAGGAAGATTGGCACAATAATGAACGGTGTCAGCAATGTCTTCTGCCTGCAAAGGTTTGTACCCTTCATAGACAGATTTGGCGGTCTGTTCATCCCCCTTGAACCTTACCATTGAAAACTCTGTTTCGGCTGCACCCGGGTGGATCACTGTTACTTTAATCCTGTGCTTTAACAGATCAATGCGCATGGATTGGCTGATGGCATCCACTGCAGTTTTCGTTGCACAATACACATTTCCTTTTTCGTAGGCTTCCTTTCCAGCAGTAGAACCAATGTTGATGATATGTCCCTTGCCGTTGTTGATCAGGCCTGGAAGCACGGCCCTTGTAACATAAAGCAGGCCTTTGAGGTTGGTATCAATCATCGTCTCCCAGTCATCGATATTCCCATGGTCAAAATGATCACGGCCCAACGCCAAGCCAGCATTGTTCACCAGCAGATCAAGGTTTTCCAGGGCAGGATCTCCCTGCAATGCTTCAAAAACTTGTTCGCGGTTTTGCACATCGAATGCCTTTACAATCACATTGATGCCAAAGCTTTCCCTCAGTTCTGCTGCAAGTGTTTCAAGCCTTTCTGCCCTTCTGCCAGTGATGATGAGGTCATTGCCTGCGGCAGCAAACTTTCTGGCAATGGCATTCCCAAATCCTGAACTAGCACCCGTAACAAGAATTTTTTTTCGCATCGTTTATCTGATTAAAGTTGATTGGCCTTTTCTAAACACGGGGCTGCCCAAATAATCTACACCCAATGCATGCCAGACAAAGGATTCATTGCCCTGGTCGCGGCCTTTGTACACACCATTCCAACCACGGCCCATCTCTTCTGTACTGAACACCAACTCGCCATAACGGTTGTATACCTTGAAGTAAACAATCTTGGCAATCCCCACAGGAATCGGCATCAGCCTGTCGTTCAGGCCATCATCATTCGGCGTAAAGGCTGTAGGAACAAAAATCTCAGGTGGTGTTTTGTAAACTTTCACCTTCACCGTATCATAAGCAAAACATCCCTCTTTCGTTGATACTCTTACCGCATATGTAATGTCATCATTCAATCTCGCAATGGGATTTGCAATCAAGCCATTGTTTAAAAATGAAGTCGGGCTCCAACTGTAATTCAATCCTCCAGTCGCTAACAATTGCAATGGCTGACCAATCACAGCCACCGTATCATTGCCCGCAAAAGCCTTTACCCTGGGCACCACACTGACCCTCACCGTATCGTAGACAGGTCTTGGACAACCCTTGTCTTCATAGACCCCAACAACATAGTTCGTCGTGTCCCAGGGGCTGGCGATCGGATCTTGCTTGGTCTGGTCATCAAGCGTATTGCCAGGATACCAAAGGTATCTCAAGCCTCCAGTAGCCTTCAACTGTACCTGTGATCCATAACATATAAAAGTATCCAAGCCTGCATTCGCCACAGGATAAGGAACCGTGGTCACCACAAAACCATCATTGGCCTGGCACTTGCCAATCGTCGCCAACACGGAATAACGCGTTGTCTGCGTGGGCCTGGCCCAAGTGTTCTTTGCAGTTGGATTGGAAACAGTAGCAGCCGGAGACCATTGGTAGT
>CAITQQ010000405.1 GCA_903894575.1 uncultured bacterium | reverse complement strand
CCTGGGACGAAGTGGATGTACCACAATGCGGATACTGCCAGACAGGCCAGATCATGACTGCTGCGGCATTCCTCAAAAAAAATCCTAAACCAACCCTTGAGCAGGTTGAGACGGCCATGAATGGAAACCTCTGCCGTTGTGCTGCCTATCATCGCATACGCGAAGCCGTCCTTGTTGCCAGCCAAAAAACTAAATAATTATGGAACATACATTGCATCAGGAAAGAAGGGATTTCCTCCGTAAGGTTTCGCTCTCCGCAGGAGGCATGCTCTTGGGATTCACCCTTTTTGAAGACCTTGCTGCACAAACAGGTAAGGGGCATGTTATCGATGGTGTGCATCATGATTTCAACAGCTATTTGTCCATTGCCGTCGATGGCAGCATTACCATTGCATCACCCAATCCTGAACTCGGACAAAACATCAAAACATCATTTGCCATGATTGTTGCTGATGAGTTGGATGCAGACTGGAGCAGGGTTACAGTCGTTCAGGCTCCCTTGGATACCAGTAAATTCGACAGGCAGTTAACCGGTGGAAGTGGTGCTGTTCCTCATTCCTGGAAGCGTTTGCGCACAGCCGGGGCCACTGCAAGGCAGATGCTCATTGCCGCTGCAGCCTCTACCTGGAATGTGCCTGCATCGGCATGCACCGCTGAAAACGGTTATGTGATCCATAAAGCCAGTGGAAAAAAATCCGGTTATGGAGACTTGGTTGCTATCGCTGCCAAATTGGATGTTCCAACAGATGTACCGCTGAAAAATCACAAGGATTTCAAACTCATTGGAAAGCCCATCCGTAATGTTGAAAATAAAAATATTGTTGTTGGTAAACCCATGTTCGGACTTGATTTTTACCGCGACGGAATGATGTACGCGGTTGTTCAACGTCCGCCTGCTTTTGGCTCAAAGATCAAAACTGTAAACGACAAAGCTGCAAGAGCTGTTCAAGGCGTTACTGATGTAGTAAGGTTTGGTAACAACGTTGCAGTGATCGCCAACTCAACCTGGGCTGCCATGAAAGGCAGGAAGGCTTTGGAAATTACCTATTCGGCTGACAAGGCTTTGGAGAGCAGTTCAGACCATGCGGATATTTTCAGCAAGTTGATGGATAGTGCCAATGCACGCATGCACCGCAAAGATGGAGATGTAAATGCTGCATTCAAGTCAGCATCAAAGGTTATCAAAAGGGAATATGAATGTCCTTTTGTGCCACACAACCCCATTGAGCCGATGAATTTCTTTGCAGATGTACGTGCAGATAAAGCAGAGTTGATTGGCCCAACCCAAACACCAGGATCAGCCCGCAGGGCCGTTTCAGACCTGCTCAAAATTCCTGAAAAGAATATTACAGTTGATATCACCCGCTTGGGTGGTGGCTTTGGACGCAGGCTGAAATATGACTATGTGGTTGAAGCCGCTGAAATTTCTTCCATCATCAAAAAGCCTGTGAAGGTAATCTGGACAAGGGAAGACGATATGGGTGGAGGAAGTTACAGACCTGCTGTTCGGTACCGTTTCGAAGCAGCTCTCGATGCAAACAACAATTTGACTGGATATAAACTCAGGGGTGTTGGCATGAATGCCGGGGCTCCTACCAGAGAGAATAATTTCCCATCGGGTTCAATAGACAATTTGTTGATTGAATCATTGGATCATAACTCACCCATCACTACCGGAGCATGGCGGGCACCGATTACAAACTTCCTGGCCTATGCGGAGCAAGCGTTTTTAGATGAGGTAGCAGAAGCCATGGGAAAAGATCCTGTGCAAATGCGGCTTGATTTGTTGCAAAAAGCACGCACCAAACCAGCAGGCCCAGTTCGGTATGATATCGACCGGATGGAAACTGTGGTTAAGACTGTTGCAGAAAAAGCACAGTGGGGAAAGAAGCAAGGAGTATCTCAGGGCATCAGTGTCTATTTTTCTCATGCCTCTTATGTGGGCCAGATCTGTGATGTGGTGATGCAAGACGGTAAACCCGTCATCAAAAAAATCACTTCTGTTGCAGATTGTGGCGTTGTGGTGAATTCCTCAGGAGCACAGCAGCAGGTTATGGGTGGAATTCTTGATGGCATGGGAACTGCGATGTATGGCAAACTTTCATTCAATGCTGGCGAACCCGAGCAAAAGAATTTCAATGTATACAGACATATACGCATGAAGGGCATTCCGGAAGTGGAAGCACATTTTGTGGACAATGGAAAAGATCCAACCGGTTTGGGTGAACCTGCATTGCCACCAGCAGGAGGCGCAGTAGCCAATGCCATCTACAAGGCAACAGGCAAGCGGCTCTACAGACAACCCTTCATCGAACAGGAGCCGTTCAAGAGTGATGAATAACACCAGTTTTTCTTGAAATGCGAAGTCACAAACAAGAAAAATGGTTGGACTTTTAATTCAATTGTTGCTGTCTTATATCCTTATCTATTGGGCAGAAAAAGGCAATCTTTCGGTTTTGGGGTTAAAACCAAATCAATCAAGAATTGTCGACCTTCTTCTTTACGCATGTATTGCAGGTTGTTGTAGTTCAATAACATTCTTGCTGAGGATGTTGTTTGCAAATGAATCATGGATACTCAACCCCACTTTGGATTGGCAATTATTTATCAATGGGGCCTGGTATAACATTAAATCTG
>CAITQQ010000404.1 GCA_903894575.1 uncultured bacterium | reverse complement strand
GATGATCCTGATTTCCTTGTTGTACCACCTCCTGCTGTCGCCATAATAATCGTAGGTGCCATAAAAATGGACGTATCCAAAAACCAATCCGAACACAGCCGGATTGTTCAAATGTTTTTCACAAGCGGCCCTGATGTTGTCATGAAATTTTTCATGCACCACCTCATCACATTGGATATAAAAAGCCCAGTCGCTGTCATCCGAAACATGTTGAAAAGCCTTGTTGGTTTCAATGGCCATCACATGACCTCCGGGGAGTTTGGAAAGGTCCCAATCGCTGTGCACAATCCTGATTTTGTCAGACCCGATTCCCCTGATCAGGCCTTCGGTATCATCATCACTCTTCCCGACAGCTACAATCATCTCATCCACCACAGGCAGGATTGAACTGATGGCCTCCACTGCAGGATAGTCGTTGATGATGGCATTGCGGATGATGGTGAAACCAGAAATCTTCATTCCCCAAAAGTATAATAAGATGAGCTTAAAAACGTGCGTGGCATGGCTTATCTTTATTCGGTCAATAAAAACTGAAGCGTGAAAAAACTGTATACCAACCTTACTTTTGGGGTTCTCCTTGCCATTACCTCAGGTGCCTTGCTAGGGCATTTCTTCCCTAGCAATGGGGTTGCCATGCAGCCCCTCGGAAAATATTTCATTGATGTGGTGAAACTTTTCATCAACCCCATCATCTTCCTGACCATTTCCCTGGGCATCAGCGGCATGAATGACCTGAAGAAAGTAGGCAGGGTTGGCGGAAAAGCCATCCTCTATTTTGAAATCGTCACTACCGTTGCATTGCTGATTGGCATTGTTGTAGCCTACTTTATTCAACCGGGTGCTGGCGTAAACACCAGTGCCATTGAAGGCGGAGACATCAGCAAGTTCACCAAGAGTGCCCAAGCTTTTTCGTGGCTGAAATTCCTCAAAGACAACCTCACCATCCAGGTGCTTATTTTTTCTATTCTTTTCGGAGTATTCCTGAGCAAAATCAATGGAAAAGAGAAGATCATTGAACCCATGAAATTTGCTTCCAAATACATTTTCAAGGGCCTGCACATCGTCATGCTTTTCGCTCCCATAGGGGCTTTCGGAGGAATGGCTTTTACCATCGGCAAGTATGGCATCGCCACCTTGATGCCTTTGGGGAAATTGATGCTGACTGTTTACATCACAATGGCAGTTTTTATTTTTGTGGTGCTGGGAGGAATCCTCAGGTACTACAAAATCAATATCCTGCAGTTTCTCAATTATATCAAAGAAGAACTCCTGATTGTATTAGGAACATCATCCTCAGAAGCTGCACTGCCATCACTGATGGAAAAACTGGAAAAAATGGGATGCGCCAAACCTGTCGTGGGATTGGTGGTGCCTGCAGGATATTCATTCAACCTGGATGGAACAACCATCTACCTTTCCATGGCCGTCATCTTTCTTGCCCAGGTATTCAATGTTGACCTGAGCCTAGAGCAAATGCTGACCATCATCGGAATCTTGATGGTGACCTCAAAAGGCGCCGCAGGAGTTACAGGGAGTGGTTTTATTGTACTGGCTTCAACGCTTGCTGCTGTCGATGTCATCCCTGTTGAAGGATTGGCTTTGCTGCTGGGTGTTGACCGCTTCATGTCTGAGGCCAGGGCCATCACTAATTTTATTGGAAACGGCGTGGCGACAGTCTTCCTTTCCAATCAGGAAAAGGCCTTCAACAGAAACATGATGGATGCCGCCTTTTCAAAAGAAGCGTATGAATATGATCTGAAAAACGAGATCTAGACCATATCCATACGCTGTTTGTATTTTAGAATCCTTCGTTCTGCACCATCTTCGGATTGTTCTGCACCTGCGTAACAGGTATTGGCAGGATGGTCCTGTAATAGTAGCTGCTGGTTGTTGCGGTATATTGGATCAACCTTGAAGCAGCATTTCCTGCAGAATTGATTTTCACATAGTTTGTTTTTGTCCTGTTCAGGTCAAAAATTCTTTGTCCTTCCAAGGCAAATTCTTTTCTTCTCTCAACAATGATGCTGTCGATAAAAGCAGTGGCACGTAGCGTTCCTGTTGGAGGTGTCGCTAACAATGAAGCAGTAAAGGGTTTGGTCGATGATGCCGTATCCCTTGATTTGCGGATCAGGTTGATATCAGCCAGTGAAGAAGTAAGTGATGCTGCACTGTTGTTTAGAACTGCCAGGCGGGCCAAAGCCTCTCCACGGGACAGGTACATCTCAGCAATCCTCATCACCTTGATGTTTTCCAGGTAGGTAACGATATTGGTGTACTTCAGGCAAAGCGGTACATTTTTTTCACCACCCAAAGAATTGCGGTCTCCCAATGCAACAAATTGCCTTCTTACATCTGTTGGGGTATAGCTATCGTAAAGGCCTCTGAAAGTTGAGAGGGTTGTTCCTGTACTCTTGCTGTTCATTGCGGCACTGGTTCCCAACAATTCTCCATAACCACCTTGGTTAGAAAGATAAGCGTAAGAATCTGTACCTGGATTGTCATTGGTATTGTTGGTTACTTCAAAGATGGACTCATTGTTGTTGGGCGTCCTGAAGTCTTGCACCATCGACCCATAGGTGAACAGGCTGTATTTGCCAGAGTTGATTACTTCAGTGGATGCTGCCACTGCCGTTGGCCAATCTTCCTTGAAAATGGCAACCCTTGCCTTCAATGCCAAGGTGCCCCACCGGTTCAACCGAATCTTAAAGAAAGCGCTGTTGATGGAACCACTGTTGTACACATTGCCTGTTGCAGGCAACCTTTTGATGGCCTCAGCAATGTCTTTGTCAATCTGTGCGTACACTTCAGCTGCAGTATTTCTGGCTGGATAAACAACCTCATCCACTTTGGTAATAGGATTCAGTACAAGCGGTACACAAAGATGAGATCCATCAGCCGTGTGCTTCAGTGGTCTTGCAAAAAACTTGGCAAGATCAAAATAGGCCAAAGCCCTTACCGCATAAGCCTCTCCAATCAACTGACCAAACTCTTCCTGCTGCAATGGAGTAATGATTGCCTTGAGTTTTTCTTCATTGGCAATGATGGCGTTGGCATTGGTCACCACCTGGTACATCTGGTTCCACATGCGGCTCACATTGGCATCGGTTGCGGTATGCGTCATGGTGTTCATCCCGGTATACCTGTTACCCGTTTTTACACTCCTGGTCATGTTGTCTGAAATGACTTCCGGAATGACCATTGCATCGCGGCCATAATAGCTGTAGGATTGCATGAGTGAGTACAAGCCATTGACAGCTGCCCTTGCTGTTGGCATGCTGGAGAATACATCTTCCGTAAATACACTTTGTTGTGGCCTGTTGTCAAGAAAATCCTTCTGGCAAGAAGCGAGGAGGACGATTCCCAGGATGGCTATTGATGATATCTTTTTCATGATAATATCTTTTGATTGTTTGTCTATGGTTGATTAAAGGGTGATGTCTAGACCAAAAAGGAAGGTTCTAAAAACAGGTGGCCTTTGAGACATCACACCATCAATGCCCACTTCAGGGTCGGTATTGTAGCGCTTGTCCTTTACATAAGTGAACAGGTTCTGACCCCTCAGGTAAATCCTTGCAGTATTGATTTTTGCTTTTGCCAATGCCGCTTTTGGTAAATTGTAGGACAAGGATACATCCCTCAACCTGATATAACTTCCATCATAAAGAAACCTGCTGCTCTCATAACTACCAGCAGAAGACTGTGTTCCAAGGAAAACAGGCTTGGGTACATCTGTGATTTGTCCGGGCTGCGTCCATCTTCTTCCATATTCATATTTGCTCATGCCATTGCTTTGGTCAGAAAACCCGAGGTTGGCATCTGATTTCTGCAGGTATCCAAACTCATCATACATGGTATTGCCCCAAAATACATAGACCTGGAAACTCAACTTGAAATTATTGTATGATAACGTATTGGTAAGTCCACCATAAAACTTGGGAAGGGCACTTCCATAGGCCAGCCTGGGCAATGCAGTGGTAAATACATTGGTTGTTGAATCCTTGGCATCGTTGGTATACCAAAGGGCTTCTCCATTGGCAGGGTTGACGCCGGCATATCCCCTTTGGTAATGGGTATAATAATCGCGGCCTACCCTTCTGAAATAAGCACCATTGTTGGAGAACAATGAATCAATTTCAGTAATGACATTTTTATTCTTGGTGAAATTGAAATCCGTTACCCACTTGAATCCTTTGGGGTTGGATGGAGCAATGTTTACAGATGACAAGGAGATCTCAACACCTGAATTTTTCATTGCACCATTGTTGACAGTAATGCTCGTCACGCCATTGACACTGGGGATGGACTGGCTCACCAACAAATTGCTGGTTGTTCTGGAGTACCAGTCAAATGAACCAGACAACCTTCCTTTGATCAAGGCAAAATCCAATCCAAGATCAAGGGGAATGTTCTTCTCCCAGGTCAGGTTATCATTGGCCAACTGAGAAATGCTGAGGCCAGATGAGAAATTATAATCAGAACCTGCACTGTACAATCCTTGTGATTCGAAATTATCGATACCCTGGTTACCCGTGTATCCGTAGCTTCCACGGAGTTTCAGTTCATTGATCCAATCAATGTTGAAGAAATTTTCATTGGAAATATTCCAGCCTGCACCCACAGACCAGAATACAGCAGACTGAAAATTCTTGGCAAATCTTGAAGAGGCGTCTTCACGCACAGATCCAGAGAAGAAATATTTATCCTTGAATGAATAATTGGTGTTCAGGAATTTACTCAACAAACGGTTTCCTGTTCCAGTACCCGTTGTCAGGTCTGGAGAAGAACCGCCGGCTGCGGTGGTAGTACCCGGTGCAATACCATTGACCCTCAGGGTGAGGTCAATATCATCACGGCGCTGGGCCTCATATCCGGCAAATGCTTCCACGGAATGTTCACCTTTGAATTCTTTCTTGTAGCGGATGATATTGGTTGCAATCCAGTTCGTGATGTCTTGTGTGAAGTTTTCAATCACACCACCAACAGCCACATTGGCATTACCAACCCTCGGATCATAGTAAATGCTCCTGAAAGCATGGTTGAAATCAAGGGCAAAGCTACCCTCATAGGTAAGGCCGTCCATGATTTTATAGCTGGTTGATGCATTGGCATTGATGTTGTAGGTCTTGGCATTTCGATTGGTGGTTTCCTGCACCGCCACTGGATTGTAACCACTGTTGTAGCTCAGCTCATATGTTTGTCCATCGCTTTTGTAAACAGGCAACCAAGGTGCCAAGCGGTACATCGCCCTGATGGGGTTTCCGAAAAAGCTGCCCCCAAGGAAATTGCTGGAGCGCTGAAAGTTGCCACTGAAACCACCTTTGAGTGACCAGCGGTTGGTAATTTGTGTAGAAAGGTTCATCCTGTAAGTGGCCTTGTCATAGTCTACTGCCTTTTGTGGCGCCTCAGACTTGTAATAGCTGCCTGAGATAAAGTAGGTAGACTTGTCATTGCCTCCACTCACATTCATGTTGTACTGGGAATATTTCCCTTGGCGCAATACCTCCTTGAACCAATCTGTATCAATGGTTTTGCTGATTGAATTGGCAGTCAGCAATGAATCAAAAGAAGAAACTGACTTTCCTGAGTTTACCCAGCCTTCCTTGTAATATTGAAGGTATTCGGCAGAGTTGAGGGTCTTTTGCTCATTCCTGATGTTATAATCATTGAAACCCTGCTGATAGGTCAGGTTTACCTTGGCCTTACCGGGTTTACCGTTTTTGGTGGTGATGAGCACAACGCCGTTGGCCGCCCTGGAACCATACAAAGAAGTTGCAGAGGCATCCTTCAAGATGGTTAGGCTTTGAATGTCATTGGCATTCAGACCTGCAATGGTATTGCTGTTCAAACCGGAAATATCTCCACTCACAACCGGGATACCATCAATCACATAAAGCGGTGTTGCTGATGCATTGATGGAACCAATACCACGGATCCTGATGTTGGGAACACCGCCTGGCTGGCCAGAACCATTGGTTGACTGGACGCCGGAAACATTACCCTGCAGACTTTCCTGGACAGAGGCATTCGGCGCACTTTCAATGGCTGCATTTTTTACTGTAGAAAGCGATCCCGTGAATGAACTCCTTTTCTGGCTGCTATAGGCCACCACAAGTACTTCTGAAAGATTGTTTTCAGCTTCCTGTAATGTGACAACAAGATCCCCGCGGCCATCAGGCTTGGAAATGGTTTTTGAAATCATGCTCACACTAGAGAATTCAAGAGACTGCCCTTTTTCGATGGCGATGCTGAAGCTACCGTCATTCTTGGTAGTGGTTCCTTTTTTGGTTCCCACAACTTTGACTGTAACATTCTCCAAAGGGGTATTGTCCTTGGCGTTGAAAACCTTTCCAGAAACCTGTACTGTTTCTTTGGTGGCCTGGAAAGGGCTGAAGGTTTCTGCTGAAAGATTGTTCCAATTTGATTGGCCCATCATCAGCAATGCAAGGACCATAAAAGGCTTGCAGAAGAATTTTTTTCTCATTGTCTGGTAAATTTTTTGGTTGACAGTTCCTAAAACAGGAATCTTCCATCCATTGATAGAAGCTTACAGTCACTCGGAATAGGATGTGAAACTACTTATTAATACTATTTCAATGAGAAATTGTTCACAAAAAGTATAATTTCATCCCTTCGAATCAAATCACTGCTAAACAACATTCAATGAAAATATCATTATTAGCCTTCCTCTTGGCATGTTCATTTGCGGGTGCAATCGCACAACCGCTTCCCATGGGTTCCTCCAGCATCATACATGAAAACAATGGAGAACCCCTGACCATCTTCACCTACAAACCTGCTACATACAAGGATGGTCCTATCCTGGTGGTTTTCCATGGCGTAAAGAGAAACGCAGAGGACTACCGCAACTTTGCCATCACCATGGGGGAGCGCTTTAAGGCCATCATTGTTACCCCGATGTTTGATACAGCACGGTTTTCATCATCCCGCTACCAAAGGGGAGGAATCATGAAAGGGGATAAAGTTCAGCCACAGGAAAAATGGACCTACTCCATGATTCCAGGTATAGTAAGCCATGTGAGGAAACTTGAAAACAACAACTCCATTCCCTATTACCTGATTGGGCATTCCGCAGGGGGACAGTTTTTGGTGAGGATGGCGGCCTTTCTTCCCGGTGAAGCCAAAAGAATTGTGGCGGCCAACCCAGGTTCTGATCTTTTTCCAACAAAAGACCAAAATTTCGGATACGGATTTGGTGGCCTTCCTGAGGCTTTGAGCAACAACGAAGTGCTTAAATCTTACCTGGCTGCTCCACTCACTTTGTATTTGGGAACAGACGACATCCGCCCTGAACACAGTTTTGATGAAAGTGCCGAAGGCATGGTTCAGGGAAAGAGCCGATTGGAAAGAGGAAGAAATTGCTATGCCTTTGCCAAGGCCCTGGCCAAAAAGAATGGCTGGGCATTCAACTGGAGAAAAGTAGAAACCCCCGGCATCGACCATGATGCAGCGAGAATGTTTGCTGCAAAGGAAGTGGAGGATGCACTTTTTGGGAAATAGTTGAGGAAGTTGAAGGGGTTGAAGGAGTTGAAGAGGTTGAAGGAAGTTGAGAGAGGTTGAAGGAGTTGAAGAGGTTGAAGGAAGTTGAGAGAGGTTGGGGGAAGTTAAAGGAGTTGAAGAGGTTGAAGGGGTTGAAGCACTAACGTTTTATGCTATTTCTGAGGATCTAACAACACCCCTCCTGGCCAGGAGGGGTGCCGAGTCCGATGAACGAAGTGAATCGGGCGAGGCGGGGTGGTGGAATTCACCCCAGACTAACTCCCAATCAAATCCCTGATCACCACTGAAGCTGCAGTTGCACCAAATACTGCGGGCAAATATGAAATGGTGCCATAGGCAGACTTCTTGAAATTCTTGCCATCTGTCAGCATGAGGCTTTCCTTGATGGGATCTTCGGGCGAGAAGACCACCTTGATGCCTTTCCTGATGCCATGGTTTTTCAGGTTTTTCCTGATCTGTTGGGCAAAAGGGCAATTATAGGTTTTGGAGATATCAACCACCTGAAGCCTTGTTGGATCGAGCTTTGCGCCGGCCCCCATGCTGCTGACCACCTTTACTTTTTTCTCAAATGCCAGTCGCAGAAAAGTGATCTTGGGCGTGATACTATCGATGGCATCAATCACATAATCGGGTTGCAAAGACAACTGTTCCTCCACCATTTCAGGATTGACAAAGGACTTCACCACATTCAATTCAATTTCAGGATTGATGGCCCTCAGTCTCTCCTCCATGATCAGGGCCTTTGATACACCATGGTTGGTGGCCAGGGCAGGCAATTGCCTGTTCCGGTTGGTTGGATCCACCACATCCCCATCAATGATGGTCATTTTGCCAATGCCACTCCTGGCAATGAATTCAGCAGCAAAAGAACCAACACCACCCAATCCAACGACCATCACGTGTTGCGTTGTCAGGTGCCTGAGTTTTTCTTCGCCAATCAGCAGTTCAGTTCGGGAGAGCCAGGATGTATCCATATGAGTTGAAGGGGTTGAAGAGGTTGAGGAGGTTGAAGGAAGTTTAGAGAAGTTGAGCTTGCTAGCCTTCGGCTGGAGAAGTTGAACTTATCTTCCCACAAAACCGAGTTGGTTTATGGCAAATTTAAATATCGCTTCTCAAAAATCCTTAAATTGTAAGCTAAACGATTCTTCAACCCCTTCAACCCCTTCAACCCCTTCAACCCCTTCAACCCCTTCAACCCCTTCAACCTCATCCAAAAATGACTTTCGACGAAATCCTCACCATCAGTTTCACCCTTTTCGCCGTGATTGACATCATCGGATCGATTCCTTTGTTGTTATCACTTAAGCAAAAAATGGGCGGCATTCATGAGATGAAGGCAAGTCTGATTTCCGGAGGCTTGATGATTTTCTTCTTGTTTGTGGGAGAGAAGTTTTTGGGCATTCTTGGGGTGGATGTAAAGTCATTTGCTGTTGGGGGTTCCATCGTGATCTTCATCCTGGGTCTTGAAATGGTTTTGGGCATTGAGTTTTTCAAGGGTGATGCCAATCCGAAATCCGGCACTGTTGTTCCCATCGCCTTTCCCTTGATTGCAGGATCCGGAACCCTGACCACCATCATTTCACTCCGATCCAGCTACAGTGAGTTGCCCATCCTGATTGGCATTCTGGTGAATGTGGTTTTCGTATACCTCGTATTGCATTCACTGGACTTCATCGCCAAAATACTGGGACAGGCCGGGATGCTGGCTGTCCGCAAATTCTTTGGTGTGGTGCTATTGGCCATTGCGGTAAAGATTTTCGCAAACAATGTTGGTGGGTTGATCAAATGATATAAAATGGTTCTGCATTGAACTGTTTCAACTAATATTGGTTAATTAAAAAAAATGCAAATGAAGAAATTCTTGGTCATACCCGTATTGATCGTTTTGGCATTGAGTTGGACTGGTTGGAAGGCAAAACAGGCAAGCAGACCTTTTGTCAACAAAGCTGAGATCATATCCTGCATGGAAACCGAAACAATTGATGCCTATTTGACTGAGGCATCAAGACCCGCATTTGCGTCAATGCACAATGCTCCTTTGCCGGTTTCAGTCCAAGACCTCAAGGGAAAGATGATCAAATTTGATGTGTCTGATGGTGTACAAGCGAATGCTTATTATCTGGCACCAAAGAACAAATCAAAAAAATGGCTGATCGTCATCCAGGAATGGTGGGGATTGAACGACCAGATCAAACAGGAAGCCGATAAATATTTCAGTGACCTCAAAGACATGAATGTGCTGGCCATTGACATGTACGATGGAAAAGTTGCCGCCACTCCAGACAGTGCAATGAAACTGACAAGAGAGGCAAAGCCAGAAAGAATGACCAACATCATCCGTGGGGCCATTCAACAGGCAGGAGCCGATGCTTCCATCTACAGCGTAGGCTGGTGTTTTGGTGGCATGTGGAGTTTACAAACTGCTATCATCGGAGGAGTAAAAGCAAAAGGGACCATAATGTTCTATGGCAGGCCTGAAACCGATATGGAAAAACTGAAAAATATTCAGTGTGACATCATTGGTTTCTTTGGAAACCAGGACAGATCACCCTCTCCGGAAATGGTCACTGCTTTTGAAAAAAACATGGAAGCTGCCGGAGAAAAACTCAACACTTACAAGTATGATGCTGGGCATGGATTTGCAAATCCAAGCAATCCCAAATTCAATGCTGATGCAACAGCTGATGCATACGCGAAGGCGATTGCGTTTCTTCGATCGCATTGATTGAATCCAGCAACAAGCCTTGGTCCTGACCAAAGTCAATCACAGATTTAAAAGGGTACAAAAACCTTTCTTTGGGTAACATCAAGAATGATGTTGAGCTGATGATGACTTGTGTTGCCAATCAAAGATCG
>CAITQQ010000403.1 GCA_903894575.1 uncultured bacterium | reverse complement strand
TATCATGAGGGAGGAATCTTTCGGGCCCATCATCGGCATCATGAAAGTAAGCAATGATGAAGAAGCCCTGCAACTGATGAACGATACATCCTATGGATTGACCGCTTCTGTTTACAGCATAAACAGGGAAAGAGCAGAAAAAATACTTGCGGCAACAGATGCCGGTACCGGATACTGGAACTGTTGCGACAGGGTCAGCGCAGCCCTGCCCTGGAGTGGAAGAAAACATTCAGGATTTGGCGCAACCCTATCCCATGCGGGCATCAGGGCATTCACACAACCAAAAGCATTTCATTTGAGGGGTTGATTTAAATAGTGAAATACTCCTTTGCATTTTCATAGCAGATCTTCTTCAGCAGCTCTCCCATCCATTGTTCATCGTTGGGAATGATTCCGTTGATCATGTCGTTGGCCATCATGTTGCAGAGGATCCGACGGAAATATTCATGGCGAGAAAAGGACAACAGGCTTCTGCTGTCAGTAATCATGCCGACGAAGGTGGAGAGCAGGCATACATCAGAGAGAATATCCAGGTGCTGCTCCATGCCATTCTTCTGATCAAGAAACCACCAGGCCGGGCCATACTGCACTTTGCCTTTCGTTGAACCATCGTTAAAATTGCCACACATGGTTGCGAACAAGGCATTGTCTGCAGGATTCAGGTTGTAGATGATTGTTTTGGAAAGTTTGTCTTCTGCATCAAGCGCATTCAAGAGCGCAGAAAGTCTTTCTGCCTGGGCATAATCACCGATGGAGTCGAAACCTGCATCAGCACCCAATTTCAACTTGAGCCTGGTATTGTTGTTTCTGATCGCTCCCAGGTGAAACTGTTGCACCCATCCACGGGCATGATAGATTTTGCAGAGCGATGTAAGCAGATAAAAAACAAATGCATCTGGATCTGAGAAAGCCATTTCTCCACGGGTTGCAAAAAACTGCTTTAATTCATTTTCCAGATCAACTGTAAATGCATTGTTTTTGGGAAGCTGAGAAAGTCCATGATCAGCCACCTTGCAACCAGCCGATGCAAAAAAATCAATCCGGGATTCCAATGCAGACAATAGGGAATCCATATCGTTAATAGAAATGCCTGATGCTGCAGAAAGCCTGCTTATATAGGCCAGAAAATTTTCTGTGTCATGAATGGCAAAAGCCTTGTCTGGCCTGAAAGAAGGGGCTACACCAACAGTAAAATCCTTATCAGCCCGGATGGCATGGTGGTATTGAAGATCATCACAGGGGTCATCGGTTGAACAGAGATAAACCACATTGTATTGCTCCAGGAATTTTCTTGCCGTATGTTCCTCACCTGAAAGCAATTCATTGCATTGCCTGTAGATCCGGGAAGCAGATGAAGGATTCAAGTATTCTGTTACCCCAAAAGAATTCTTCAACTCAAGGTATGTCCAATGAAACAAAGGATTCCTGACTGTTTGGGGAACAGTTTCAGCCCAAGCGTGAAATTTCTCCTCATCCGTTGCATCACCCGTGATAAAACGCTCATTCACTCCAGCTCCACGCATAGCACGCCATTTGTAATGATCCTCACTCAACCAAATCCTGGTAATGTTTTCAAATTTCCTGTTGGTTGCAATCTCAAAAGGAGAAAGATGAGAATGATAATCAATGATGGGCTGTTTTGCAGCAACATCATGATAAAGTTTTTCAGCAAGGGAGGATTGTAACAAGAAATTCTCCTGAATAAAGCCATTGGTCGATGATGACATACGATAGGTTTAGTCCTTAAATTTCGTGATGGATTTTTACATTCTGCGCAGGGAGGAGGAATTTATTTACGCAATGCTTTTCGCATCCATTGACTGGATTAAAGTCAATTGTCCTAAAATTGAACTTGCCTTGCCTGCAATTGCTTTTTTGACCAAAAGGTTAAATC
>CAITQQ010000402.1 GCA_903894575.1 uncultured bacterium | reverse complement strand
CCTTCAATTCCTGTAAGGTCATCAACTTGTCGCCGATGGATATTTTTTCAAGCGTGGGCAGCAGCCAATCTGCATCCTGTCTTGCAATATCAATGACCAATGAAGTGGATTTGTTGATGAAGGTTATGGATGCCATTTCCCTTTGCATTCCTTTCTTGGACTTTGTATAATACTCAACTCCAACGGTTTTGCCCATCCATACCATTTTTGTGGTGGGCCTGAACAGGGGCAATGGTTCCTCCAAAAGGATTTTCTCAATGTGGTTGGGTTCAACATCCGTTCTAGGTATTTTGAAATCAAACCAATTTTGCAAGGGGTCATCGAGACCAATATGTTGCATGAAATTGAACAGCGATTTTTTCAATCCAAAGCTGAAGATTTCATGATCGGCACCTGTTGGATCAACATGGGCGATATCATTGTTGGCAAAACTACCCACTGCTTCACTCAGTTTTTTTACCTTGAATTTGGCAGGATCAAGGCCCACAGGGCTGTGCGCAGTCATGGCAAATTGATGCCAGAACCCTGATTGAAGCACACCGGTTTTGAACAATTGACGAACCATTTCCAGTGAGTCAATGGTTTCCTGCATGGTTTGTGTGGGGAATCCATACATCAGGTAGGCATGCACCATGATGCCAGCCTCCGTAAAGTTCTTGTTCACTACAGCAACCTGTGCAACAGTGATACCCTTTTCGATCAATTGCAACAACCTGTCTGAAGCTACTTCAAGCCCGCCGCTTACGGCGATGCATCCCGATGCGCGCAACAGGATACAAAGATCCCTGGTAAAGCTTTTCTCAAAGCGCACATTGGTCCACCAGCTCACCACCAATCTTCTCTTGAGTATTTCCAGGGCCAGTGCGCGCATCAAAGCAGGAGGGGCGGCCTCATCAACAAAATGAAAACCATTTTCTCCTGTTTGTTCAATCAATTCCTCCATCCTGTCGCAGAGCAAAGCCGCAGCCACAGGCTCATAGAGCTTGATGTAGTCAAGGCTGATGTCACAAAAAGTGCACTTGCCCCAATAACAACCATGGGCCATGGTCAGCTTGTTCCACCGGCCATCGCTCCAAAGCCTGTGCATGGGGTTGGCAATTTCAACTGCAGAAATATATTGATCAAGCAGCAGATCAGAATAGTCAGGCGTTCCCAATTCAGCCTGTTTATAATCCTTGCAAGATGCGTTGTTGCGGTAGCTTACTGCACCATCCTCCAAAATGAATGTTCTTTTGAGGGCATTAATATTTTTCTTTCCTTCAACAAATCCAATCATGTTTTCCAGTGGCGCTTCACCATCATCCAGTGTGATAAAATCAAAAAACTCAAATACGCGCGCATCAGATAAGGAACGAAGTTCAGTGTTGGGGAAACCACCACCCATGGCAATCTTTATGCCTGGTCGGTTTTTTCGGATCCATTGTGCAGACCTGAATGCTGTATACAGATTGCCGGGAAAGGGCACTGAAAAAGCCACAATGCCAGGATGAATGGCATCGATATGTTGCTCCAGCAATTGGAGATAGATCTTGTCAATATAGGTATGATCGCCTTGTAAAGTTGCGTAGAGCTCATCAAAGCTGTTTGCACTCCTGCCCAGGCGTTCTGCATACCTGCTGAATCCGAAATGCTCATCCACCACTTCCTTGATCAGGTCTGAAAGATCTTCCATGTACATGGTGCAAAGAAACTTGGACAAATCGTTGTTGCCCATTGTTCCAAATGCCCACTCCAGTTGATCGGTTTGCTCAAACCTTGATGCCTCAGGAAGGAATTTTCGTTTGCTGATGTGATAGGCCAGGGTCGGATTTTTGCCTTGCAAAAATCCGATAACATGTTCTATTGTATCGGTATAATCATTTTCCAGGGCAACCATCCTGCTGGCATTCGCAGACAGGCGTTTATCCAGTTGTCTGATGTATTGGAAAAGATCAGCCAGACCTTTTTTGCTGAAGATGGCCAGTATGGCTTCAATGCCGAGATCTGCTTGTTTGCTGCTGATCTGTTTGGTGTTCAGAAATCCCTTGATATAAGCCGTAGCCGGGTAAGGCGTATTGAGTTGCGTGAATGGGGGAGTGACCAAAAAAATGGAACTGCTCACTAGAAGGTGCGATTGACATCAAAAGATTCCAGCGCTTCTACAAAAGCGGCCAGGAAAAGGGAACCCATTCCACCATCGATGATCCGATGGTCATAAGACATGGAAATGAACATCATGTGCCGGATGGCGATGCTGTCTCCTTTATCAGATTCGATGACCACAGGTTTTTTCTTGATGGCACCGGTTGCCAAAATCGCCACCTGGGGTTGGTTGATGATGGGCGTACCCATCAGACTTCCAAATGTACCCACATTGGTAAACGTAAAGGTGCCGTCCTGGGTATCACCAGGCTGAAGCTTACCAATGCGGGCGCTGTTGGCAAGCCTGTTCACTTGTTTTGCCAAACCGATGATGTTGAACTGGTCAGCATACTTGATCACCGGAACAATCAGGTTTCCATTGGGAAGCGCTGTGGCCATCCCAACATTGATATCTTTTTTGATGATGATATTGTCTCCAACCACACTGGAGTTGAGCATGGGATATTTCTTGATGCACTTCACAATGGCTTCAATGAAAAGCGGTGTAAAAGTGATTTTTTCTCCCTCTCTTTTTTCGAATTCTTTTTTAGACTTGTCTCTCCATGCCACCAAATTGGTAACATCGGCTTCTGCAAAACTGGTCACATGGGCACTGGTAGCAAGGCTGCGCGTCATGTGATCTGAAATGTATTTTCGCATTCTGTCCATTTCGATGACCTCAACATTTCCGCTGGCCGTTAAATCTGGCTGAGTATAGGAGGGAGAGGCAATCTGCTGAACATATGAAGGATGTATTGCCTGCTGTTGAGCAATAGGAGGGGAAGTTTCCTGAACAGGTGCTGAAACAAAAGAATGGTCGGCAACAGGTTGATGATTGTTTCCTCTTTGCTCCAGATATGCCAAAATATCAGCTTTGGTAACCCTTCCATCATTGCCAGAACCCTTGATGTTTTCAAGTGCTGAAAAAGGAATCCCTTCCCTTGAGGCAATGTTCATTACCAGTGGGGAAAAGAACCTTCCATTTTCCTGTTTATGCGGAACAGCCATCTCACTGGGCTGAAAAGGCACCCTGAAGTCTTCTTGTTTTTGTGAGACACTATTCTGGGATGACTGAACAGGAGCAACAGGGGTTGATGAAACAACTGCTGGCTCGGGCGCATTGGTCCTTATTTTGCCAATGACCGATCCAATCGAAATCACGTCGTTCTCTTTACACAGGATTTCCTCAAGTATGCCGGCTGAAGTGGATGGAACTTCACTATCAACTTTGTCAGTGGCAATGTCAAGCAGTGTTTCGTCCAATGCCACGGCATCACCTACCTTTTTGTGCCATTTGAGCACAGTGGCTTCCATGATGCTCTCTCCGAGCTTGGGCATTATGATGTTGACTAAAGCCATTGAATCTGCTAAAATGGGTTATTTGTAGTGTAAAGTTAACTGATTTAATGGTTCTTTTCGGGTTGAAATTCACCAACTTATCCCATATTTTTCCTCAGAAAGTCAAGGGCATGTGCTGCAGTCAATTCTATGTTTCTTTTTCTGTCGAAGCGGAACTGAAATGTTGTGGTAGATGTCTGTTCGGCCGAACAAAAAGCCACACAAACAAAGCCCACATGCTTTTCAGGTGTGCCTCCAGTTGGCCCCATGATGCCAGAAGTGGCAAGGCTGAAATCAGCACCTGTTTGTTTCCTAATTCCTTCTGCCATCTGGGTAGCCGTTTCCACACTGACTGAACCAAATTGGGAGATGGTATCTGGGTCAACCCCCAACACATCAATTTTCATTTCATTGGAATAGCTCACAACCCCTCCAAGGTAATAGACGCTGCTTCCAGGTAGCATGGTAATCAAGTGAGAAATATAGCCTCCTGTGCAGCTTTCTGCAATGGCGAGCGTCTTTTTCTTTTCCAGTAATATTTTTGCAATGGTTTCCTGCAGGGTAAGGTCCTGGTCTACCACCAAATGCTCTTTGACCAGCGCTTTGAGTTGTTCAAACAGGGCATCTATCTCTTTGGGATCTTTTGTTCCATCAAGCCCGGTCAGCCTCAAACGCACCATCCCGTAGTTGGGTAAATAAGCCAGTTTATAATCTTTCGGCAGGGCAGTTTCAAAATCCAGCAGCAATTCGGCCAAAAAAGATTCTCCAATGCCTGCAGTCAGCAGTGTTCTGTGTTGAACAGGAGATAATTTGAAACGATTGACCAGGGTTGGAATCACATCTTCAGCCATCATCCCTTTCATTTCATGAGGGACGCCCGGCATGCTCACAAAGATGGTGCCATCCTTCTCAAACCACATGCCAGGAGCAGTACCCCTTTTGTTTTGGATCACCCTGCAGTTGTCTGGCACATCTGCTTGTTTTAGGTTTCTTTCCAGCAATGGTCTGTTGAGCTTTTTTGAAAAAATCTCAATCACATTGTCCAGTGCACCCTGATCCCTGATCATCTTGCCTCCAAAAAAATCACACAACAAGGGCTTGGTAATGTCATCAGAAGTTGGTCCAAGCCCGCCGGTAATCAATACAACGTCTGCCGCTTTTCCTTCTGCAGTAAGTCCTTCCCATATTTCATTCCAGTCATCGCCCACGGCGATGCGCCTTTTTACTGTAATGCCTGCCTGGTTCAATACTGTCGCCATCCAGGCACTGTTCGTATCAATTGTTTGACCAATCAACAGCTCATCCCCAATGGTCAGGATAACTGCGGCAATTGAATGCGCTTCTTTCATCATCAAAAAATTATTTACTGGCAATGCCATCTACACTGGCTCTGCCGGGTCCACACAATAGCAAAACTAAAAATCCAGCAAGGTATAAACTGGCTTTTTCACCAGTATCGAAAAAATCCATTTTATGAACGCTGAAAACCACGATAGACATGACAATCACCAGCGGAATGGATACAAGCCTGGTAAACAATCCAATCACTACAAACAGGGCGCAAAAGAACTCGGCAAAAATGCACAACATCAATGAAGCGGTGGATCCAAGGCTTAAAAAATCGTAAAAAACAGCCTTTTTTTCACTGAAATGCACAAGCTTTTCATAACCATGAGACATCATGAGCATTCCCATGGCCAAACGAAGCACCAACATGGCGGCATTAAAGGAAAATGCATTGTAATGCGTACTGAGCAATTTCTTCATTTTAACTGATTGAATGAGCCCTTTAAATCTTAGTTAAATCTTTCCAGACAAAGGTACAATAATGATCGGATCTCATGATTTAAAGGTTATTTTTGAACAGAACAAAAAGCTTATCCTTTTATGTTTCGATTCCCAAGACTGATTCAGCTGCTCACTTTTTTTTCTCTGGCAATGGTTTCATTGCATCTGCAAGGACAAGCCACTCGATCAACTGCTTCCCCACAGCTTGTTTTGAACAAGGCCCGGCAACTTTTTGTTGACGGCCAATACCAAACAGCGAGCATATTGGTAGAAGATTATCTTTCCTCCCATGAAGCCAAGGAGCTGCTGACAAAAAATGAGGCAGAAGAATTTTCGTACATCAGGATTGCCGCTGGTGTGATACAACATGAAGCAACAGCTGTTGAGCTTGCAACCGCAATGGTCAATAAGGCGGAAAATCGATTAACAGCGGTCAAATTGGCCTACCATCTTGGGCACTATCATTTCAGTTTGGCCATGTATCCTGAAACAATCCGTTTCCTGGAAATGACAGACAAACTCTATCTTTCAAAAGAGGAAGGGCAGCGGGTGGCTTTTGAAAAAGGGGTTTCCTATTTTTCGCAGAAAAAATTTGACAACGCCAAGCCATATTTCAAACAATTGCTTGATGAAAAATCTTCCGAATACACTGCTGATGTGCAGTATTACCTGGGCTTTGTTGCGTTTTCAGAAAGGCAATACAAAGAAGCCCTCGAATGGTTTCAGGCCATTGAAAAAGATCCCCGTTATTCACTCGCCGTTCCTTTCTACTTGGCCTATATTTATCATGAAAACGGACAGGATGCCAAGGCCATCAGTTATGGAGAAAATTACCTAAAAGCTGGTGATGGTTTACACAACAGTGAGATGCTGCAATTGCTTGCATCTATTTATTTTAACAAGGGTGATCAGCAACGCGCAGTTTTGCTTTATGAAAAAGCCATCAGTTCAGGCATTGTACTCAACCCCGTTCAACGCTTTGAACTGGGCTCCGGTTATCATTTCACAGGCAAATTCACCAAAGCCGTGGAACAGCTCAAACCACTTTCTGCTGGCAGGGATACGGTGGCCTTACAATCCATGTACATCCTTGGTCACGCTTATCTGCAGCTCAACGAAAAATCCAATGCCAGAAGTGCCTTTCAATTCTGTATTTCTGGCAACATCGGCGCAGACAAAAAAGAGATTGCCCGGTTCCTGATTGCGAAACTCTCACTGGAAATGGGGTTTGAAGACCAGGCATTGCAAGGCTTGAGTAATTTCGTCAATGATTTTCCTTCCTCAGCCTATGCCAAAGAGGCCAATGATCTTTTGCTGTTTTATTATGCCCGTACCAATAATTTTAGGCAGGCCCTGGTTTTGCTAGAGCGCATTGGAAGCTTCAGTCCTTCATATAAAATCCTTGCACCAAGGATCTTCTTTGGCAGGGGAATTGAGCTTATCAATGATCTGCAGTATCCAGCTGCTGACAAGATGATGGAATCAATTGCCACATTCAAAAATGCTCCATTTTATGCCCCTTCTCTTTTCTGGAGAGGTGAACTTGCCCTGCGCAATGAACAATTCGAAAAGGCCATCAAATTCCTGCAGGACTATCTCAAACTTCCCACCAAGCCTGTGGGAGAGGCGAATGAAGAAAATGCCCAATACAACATTGGGTATGCATTTTTTGAAATGGAAGACTATGCTAAAGCTGCACTCTATTTCGAAAAAGTGTACACGGGCAACCGCAATATCGCTGCTGAAATCAAATGGGAAGCCATGTTGAGGGCGGCAGACTGTGCATTCATGGAAAAAAATACCGGCAAGGCAAAAACCATTTACACCAGTGTTCAAAACAGCAAAGGAGAGGGAGCGGATTATGCTGCTTTTCAGCTCGCTCTGATTGAAGGCATCAAGTCCCCGGCCAATAAAATTCTATTGCTCAAGGCTGCCGAAAAACAATATGCATCATCAGCCTATTTGCCACTCATTACCATGGAAATTGGTGATACGCACATGGCTGAAGAGGAATTTGAAAAAGCCATTCCTTACCTCAAACGCATTCCTACTTTGGTGGAAAAGGATGATGAAATGATTCCTGCATCATTGCTCAAGTTGGGCATTGCCTATTATAACCTGGATAAAATTGAAGAGGCCATTTCCCAATACAAAACCCTGGTCAAAGAATATCCTGCATCCGAGCAAGCGGCGGAAGCCATTGAAAGTGCACAAAGCCTTTATGTAGACAATGGTCGCATTGATGAATACCAGCAATTTTTGGAAGCTGGAGGTAAGTCAATGGACCAGATCCAGAAAGATTCACTGCTGTTCAGGTTTGTACAAACTACTTATGCAGATGGTAAATCCCAGGCGTCCTTGAATGCACTGGATGAATACCTGAGAAAGTTCCCCAATGGATTGTTCATAGCTGAGGTATTGAACTATAAAGGTGAATTGCTTGTCAAGGAAAAGAACTGGAAAGCTGCTGCAGAATTGTATGATCAGTTGGCATCTATAGGTACCAGCAAGTACCAAGAAAAAGCATTGCGCATGGCGGGGAAGCTCTATTTCTTTGAGCTCAAAGATTATGCCGCAGCATTGAAACAATTCAGTCAATTGTCCAGGCTCACCACCAAGGCAGATCTGTTGATAGAATCGCTCCGAGGAGAAGTGAGATCTTATTATCAATTAAAACAATGGGCACAAGGCCGTGATGCATCCAATGCCTTGGTCAGCAATGCTGCTGCCAACCAGGATGATCAATCTTTTGCTGAGACTGTTTTGGGATATGCCGCACAATCAGAAAATTTGTTTGAGAAGTCAACTGCTTCTTTCAGCAAAGTGTTGGTCAATAATCAATCATCCTTGGCTGCTGAAGCCAGGTATCAATTGGCCATGAATGCCTTTAAATTGGGGAATTGGGATGCCGCCGAAAAGGCTGCACTGGCCTCCATAGAGAACTCCGGCTCCTATGAGTTTTGGATCACCCGGTCGTATATGCTTCTCGGTGATATTTTCTTGGAACAAAAAGATTTTTTCAATGCCAAAGCCACATTGAAAAGTGTTGTTGAAAATTGTTCCATTGCCGAACTGAAACTGGAAGCCTCAGAGAAATTGAAGTCCGTAGAACTTGCTGAAAAAACAGGTCTAAAAAAATAATATGAGATCAAATAATTTGTTTCAGGTTTTTATGCCTGTTCTCTGCTTTTTGCTCATTGTTACAGGTGGAAATGTTGCTGCGCAAGACAAGCGTGGCAAAAAAGAAGAAATCAGCATTACGTCCAGCTTCAAGCCCAGCATTGTAAAAACAGGCAAGCTGGAATTTCAGGCAGAAGCCCCACCCAAGGACTCAACAGCCTATAGGCTGAGCTATCCAACACTACCCATTCAGTTCAGTACACCCATGAGTTCTTTTATAATCAAGCCGCTTTCATTTCATACCACTGAAAAGCAGCAAGACAAAGAAGATGTCTACGCAAAACTGGGATTCGGCAACCTCTCTACACCATTTGCATCCTTGGGATATACAGCTCGAAAAGCAAAGGAGCAGTTTTCCGCCAACCTGGACCATATATCTTCAAAAGGAAAACTGGAAGACCAGCAATACGCCCACTCTTCCTTGAACCTGGGCTACAAAAATACCATTGCAGAAAACCGTATTGCGCGAGTTTATGCGGGGTTTGACAGACAGGGTTATCGTTTGTATGGCTTTGACCATGTTGTGAACCCCGGTTTGCCAGCAGCGGATCTTCGTCAAAATTTCAATAATTTTCACCTTGGTGCAAAATACGATCACCTTTCAGGCGAAAATGGTTCAATG
>CAITQQ010000401.1 GCA_903894575.1 uncultured bacterium | reverse complement strand
GTGTAGCGGAGCATGCTGATCACAGCAGTTCCTGTAGGCGTGATGGAGTTCACGAAAATATACGCCCTGTATTTCTTGTCCGCTGTTTCAACCCAAACACCAGCTTCTGCCCTGAGGCCAATAGCATAATTGGGCATATCAACCATGTCAACATTCTTAAGGTCAATATCGTCCACATAAATACCAAACTGCAAATTGGCCAAATTGCGATCCTGAAGGTTAAATACTTTTCTGAGTTTTGTACTCCTGTTCAAACCTGCAGGAAGCGTCACGCCAGGCAGATAGGCAGCATCAGCAGCTGGTGAAACCAAGGCATGGGTGAAAGTGGTTGGAGCAGCCCTGAACAAGTAAACCAGGTCAATTTTTCCTGGCGTGGCTGCTGCGGCAGCAGCATTGTACACAGCCATATCTTCAATGGAGATGAAGGCATTCACACCATTGGAAACAGCAAGATTTTTCTTGATGCTCATCTTGGAAATGGAATAAGGTCCCATTTTGTAAGAGGCTGTTTTCCCATCACTGCTGGTAACCGAGAAGGTGAAGGAAACGGACTGTCCGCGTGCTTCCTCAGGAATCACATAGTAATAACGCAGTGTGGCCGCATTGGTATCAATGCTATAGGTCACTTTGGTCGTCTTGTCAACTGTCAATGAAGGTGAACCTACCAATACAGGAACATCCACACCACTGGAGTTGGTATAAAATGACCTGTTTTCAAGGTATGTGCCTGTTGCACCGGCAATCGAGGCTTCCACTTGTGCAGAGACCAACTTGCCACTGGATTTTGGAATGGCCATGGCATAAGCAAACTCTAATGGTAAACTTACTATGCTGGGCCCGATTGTTCTTTTGATACAATCATTGGTCAGTTGAGAGACCGGATCAGGTATGGTGTATACCTCTTTCTTGCATGCCACCAATGAAGCCAGCATGATGATAACCAGAAAGGTAAATTGAATGTTTTTATTTCGCATCGCAATTGATTTAAATGTAGATTTTATTGAAACTTGATGTTGAGCTTATAATCCTTGCGGATCTTCCTGTTGCCTGATACCACGGTGTATACTTTGGGGCTGGCCAGGTTAGAAAGATCTGTTCTGCCAGTTATTTTTGGATCCAACTTACAGTCCGTCGCCAAAGAAAACTGTGGGTAAACATTTTTCAGGTCGGTACCGAACAACACTTCAACATCTATCGTTTGGGCTACAGTATCAATCACTGCAGTCTTTGAACGCACACTAACAAAATCAGCACCCAACAATTCGAAATTGCTCACGAAACATTCTTGCCTGAAAGTGATCAGGAGTCCGTCTTCATCTACAGGACTGTCCTTTTTACATGATATGATGATGGCAGAGATCATCAGGATGGAAAGGGTTATTTTAAAATATTTGGCCATTGCTTCTTATTGATAATTGATAATTAGGAATTAGGTCTTAGGCTTATCTCCAGGGAATATTTTGTGTGAGGTTTGGATTGCGATCGCGCTCACCGGGAGGAATCCTGAAGATGTAGTTTTGCTTGTACGTGAGATCAACTGTATTTAGGTAAAAACGCTCTTGGTTTGCACCATAGGTATCCTGCCTCCATACACCAACACCACCGGGAGGTCCCCACACCCTTTCGATTGCCCTCCAACGCCTAAGGTCAAATCCACGATGACCTTCTGCTACCAGTTCAATAATCCTCTCTTGCTCTATGGTATTGAAGAAATTTTGCTTGCTTGAGTATTTTGTAGGAGCCAGAGCAGGAAGGTTACCACGGCGACGAACCTGGTTGACAACAGCAACAGCATCTGCCAATGGGCCACTCACTTCGTTAGAAGCTTCTGCATACATCAGAAATACATCTGCAAGACGCATTACAGGGTAGGCATAATCACCTTCGCTTCTTCCAAGGCCTTCATAGTTTCTTACAAACTTCCTGAACACATAACCGGAGTTGGTTCCATCAGTATTGTAGGTAATATATTTCACACCACCAATGGTAACGTTGGCAGCCCATGACTGGTAGATGAAAGGAGCAAATCCTGTAGATTTCAACGATGTCAATCCGATGCACATTTCATTATCCCACATGATAGTAGATTTCATCCTGTAATCCCTGTTGGCATATGAATTTGGATTAACGGCAGAATTCAAAGTGGTTCTGGCAGCAGGATTGGTGGTTGGGTTCAATTGAACCAACTTGGGAGCAAAATCTCCTGTTGTGGTCAACTGGTAACGGTCAGCAATCTCATACCTTGGAGCTGTCCAGCACTGTGAACCCTCTACAGTACGACCAGAGAAGTCACGCATCAATTCTTCACCTTGTGAAGGGTTGGTTGGAGTTCCGGAGTGCGTGAATACCATGATCATCTCAGCTGCTCCATTTGCTTTTGGTGTAAACAACTCGAAATAATTGGGGAGGATATCAGCCTTACCCAAAGCATCGATTTGCCCAGGATCACCGTTTTTGTACAAGGTGAGGCCATAATCATTGATCACAGATTTGAAATCAGCAGCTGCAGCAGCAAATGCGGTTTGTGCTTCAGCAGGATTCTGGGTAAACCCTTCCAATTCAGGCCATCCATTTTTCTTCCAGCTTGCCCAATAAAGGTTCAGCTTTCCACGGAATGAAAGTGCAGCTGGTTTTGCCGCACGGCCGAGGGCAGAAGGTTTGGCTGGTAATTTTGCTACGGCATAGTCAAAGTCAGCAAGGATTGAATCCTTCACCTGAGTAATGGGAAGTCTCTTAATGTCCTTCACTTCGTTGTTATCATAGATGATTCTACCAATGTAGGGTACATCACCCCACATGGATATCAACCTGAAATAGGTCATGCCGCGGAGCAATCGTGCTTCAGCAATGATACTTTCCAATGTTGCAAGCCTGGCTCCAGTAGCACCCGGAATCATCCTTTTGTTGATGTTTTCAATTACATAATTGGTCCTGTTAACAGTACCGTATAAATAACTGAAATATTTATCAAATCCTGCGCCATAGCCTGAAGGACCATAGCTGCCGCCTTGATACGCATCCCCACGTAAAATGCTTCCGCTGGTTGCACTGGTTCCCCTGACCCGGGTAAATTCTCCATGACCCTCAAAATAATAGTCACGGTCAAATACAGCCCTTGCTGCAGCGTAGGCAGACATGAGCGCTGTTGTTGCATCTGCATCAGTTTTCCAGAAGTTTACTGCAGCCAGTTCACCAGTTGGTGTTTGATCAAGCAAATCTTTCTTACAAGATGTTGGAAGAACCAGGATTCCTGAAACCAGGAGTACCAATGCTATTGTTGAAGTATTGAATATTTTTTTCATCATCACAAAATTTAGAAGCTGAGGTTAATGGCCAAAGAGTAGGACTTGTTGATTGGATAAACATTGTTATCGTCTCCCTGCTTTTCAGGATCCAATCCTCTGAAAGCACTAAGGGTTCCAATGTTTTCAGCAGAACCTACAAT
>CAITQQ010000400.1 GCA_903894575.1 uncultured bacterium | reverse complement strand
GCGCTGTCATTACACCAGATGATTCACCCATTTTTGGGAGCAGCAAAAAACTATTCATCAAGGAACTGAGTACACTCAAACTCTCTGCTCCGGCAACAGCCATTGCCACCAAAAATGGGTCCAACATCATGGCCGTTTCTAGCATTGGGAAAGGCAAGGTTTTTGTACTGGGCGATCCATGGATATACAACGAATACCTTGATGGACGAAGGTTGCCATCTGATTTTCAAAACCATCCAGCTGCATCGGCATTGGTTGATTGGCTGCTGAAGCAAGCAAAATAAGGGGTCTATGCAGAAATGTTTAATGATCTTGTGCTGTTTATTGACCGCTTTTGCGGGTCAGGCCAACCCTGAAAGGATTATTGTTTCTCAGGATGGAAAAGGCCAGTTCAAGACCATTCAAGCAGCATTGAACAGCCTCCCAAAGCAAAACGCTGAACCTGTTGTGATATTCATCAAAAAGGGAGTCTACAACGAAAAATTATACATCGAAAGGGCTCATGTTACCCTCGAGGGAGAAGACAGGGAGAAAACAATCATCATCGCTTCCATCGCCAGGGACGAATGGCGCTGTGAGCATCCAGATGACTGGGGCGTGGCCACCATGAACATAGGCGCAACAGACATCACGCTCAAGCACCTGACTGTCACCAACAGTTTCGGTTTTGATTTCCAACCAACAACCATCACATGCGCCTCAGATACTACTGCCGACAAGCAACGTGTACTGCGCAAGGATGGCCACCAGATGGCGCTTCGTGCCATGAATGGTGCTACACGGCTCAGTGCCATTGATTGCCATTTGAGGGCCTTTGGTGGCGATACCGTCAGCCCCTGGGACATTGACATCGGCCTCTGGTATTTCAAGGATTGTGTCATGGAAGGCGGGGTTGATTTTTATTGCCCAAGGGGATGGGCATGGGCAGAAAACTGCACCTTCATCACCCTCACAGGCCCTGCTGCCATCTGGCATGATGGCTCCAAACATGAGGATTCAAAAACGGTGCTGAAAGATTGCAAGTTCATCGGGTATGATGGATTTTCATTGGGTCGATACCACAAGGATGCACAGTTTTACCTGATCGATTGCAGCTTTGGTGCCAACATGAAAGACCAGGATATTTACCTGGTTCCTACAGCCAATACCATACAGTGGGGAAGGAGAATTTATTACGCTGGTTGTCACAAACAGGACAGGAAGGATTTTGCCTGGTTCCGTGACAACCTGCCAACAGGCATCACCAAAAAAAATATTACCATAGCATGGGTTTTCGGAGAAAAATGGAATCCCCAAAAAACGGAAGAATGATGAAATTGAAGCGCAGTATTTTACAAGACATTGCAGGGGTGAACAATTTGATTCTGCCCACTGAAGAACAACTTAACTACCCAGAAAAAGTGTTGCAGTTCGGAACAGGTGTACTCTTGCGAGGATTGCCAGACCAGTACATCAGCGAAGCCAACCGGGCAGGAAAATTCCGCGGACGTGTGGTGGTGGTCAAGTCTACGCAGAACGGAACGACCGATGATTTCGCTGATCAGGATGGACTGTATACGGTTTGTGTCAAAGGAATTGACAACGGCCAATTGGTAGACAAGGCTTACGTCAATGCATCTATCAGCAGGGTGCTATCTGCCACGGAAGACTGGACTTCCATTCTTGCACTTGCAAAGTCTGAAGATCTTTCCATCGTAACATCCAATACAACGGAAGTTGGTATTGTGTATACCGAAGAGCCTATTCTTGATGGTGTTCCATCCTCTTTCCCGGGAAAGTTGTTGGCCATTTTACATGAGCGGTTTATCCATTTCAATGGTGATGCTTCCAAAGGATTGGTCATCATCCCGGCAGAATTGATCGAAGAGAACGGATCCAAACTGGCAGATATTTTGAACCGCCTTGCAGTACATAACCAGTTGGGTGAGGCCTTTATCCAATGGCTCAACCAGGCCAACCCCATCTGCAATACCTTGGTGGATCGGATTGTTCCAGGGAAGCTCTCGGCAATCGACCAAGCTACTACTGAAACTGCTCTTGGCTACAGCGATGCACTCATGATCATGGCTGAACCTTTTGGGCTTTGGGCGATAGCGTCTACCGATCAAAGGGTGATGGATGCCCTTGGGTTTTGCGATGAAGCGAAGGGATGCCGTGTGGTCCCTTCGATTCAGCAATTCAAGGAATTGAAACTCCGCATGCTCAATGCCTCCCATACCTTCAGTTGTGGTGTATCCATGCTTGCAGGAATGGAATTGGTCAAAGATTCCATGAACAATGAAACAGTAAAGACATACATCAGTCAACTTGCCTTGGAAGAGATCGCCAATGCAATAACAGGTGATAAAATCAGCACTGCAGAAGCAGATGCCTTTGGAAAGGCCGTGCTCGACAGGTTTGCCAATCCTTTCTTGGAACACAAGTGGGTAAGCATCTCTGCACAGTTCACACTGAAGATGAAAATTCGATGTCTCCCATTGATCATTGCAACATATGAAAAGACTGGACAGTTACCACTAAGGATGTTAATTGGTTTTAGTGCGTATCTTGTGCAAATGGATTTGGTGAACAGCAATGACCTTTCAACTTCATTGAGCAATGTACTTTCCGACAAGGAAACCTGGGGGCAAGACCTTGCTGCAATCCCCGGATTCCAGGATAAAGTCCTTGTAATCACTGCATCCATACAATCAAAAGGCATCTTGCCAACCATCAATCAACTGACATAACCCATTATCAGAAACTGAAGTAAATGAAAGATTTTCTTGACAAGGATTTTCTCCTTAAGACACCAACAGCAAAGCGTTTGTTCCATGATTATGCGGCTGATATGCCCATCATCGATTATCATTGTCACCTTTCTCCAAAGGATATTGCCGAAGACAGGATTTTCAACAATATCGCAGAAGTTTGGCTCCATGGCGATCATTACAAATGGCGCGCCATGCGCACCAATGGTGTTCATGAAAGTTTTTGTACCGGCGACAAATCTGACCTCGAAAAATTTGAGCAGTGGGCAGCCACCGTTCCGTATACCATGCGCAATCCTTTGTACCATTGGACGCACATGGAACTCCAGCGTTATTTCAATGTAACAGAACAACTGAGCCCTGCCAATGCAAAGGCTGTTTATGATCATTGCAGTGCCTTGTTGCAAACCAAGGAGTTTTCTGTCAGAAACCTGCTCAGGAAAATGAAAGTAAAACTGGTATGTACCACCGATGATCCTGTGGATTCACTGGAGTATCACAAGGCCATGCAAGAAGAGGGCGCCGATATCAGGATGGTGCCTGCTTTCAGGCCAGACATGGCCATGAATGTGGGCAATACCGAAACGTTTCTACAGTATGTCAGGAAAGTGGAGGTAGCAGCTGGCATGCAGGTGAATAGATTTGAAGATTATCTGATGGCCCTCAAACGCCGTCATGATTTCTTTGCCGAAATGGGTTGCCGGGTTTCAGACCATGGACTGGAAGAGATCTATGCTGACGAATATACAGCCGAAGAAATCATCATCATTTTTGAACGCTTGCTCAAAGGTGAAACACTTTGTCTCAAATGCCAACGCCAGTTCAAATCCGCGATGCTGGTGCATTTTGCAGAGTGGGACCATGAAAAAGGATGGGTGCAGCAGTTTCATCTTGGTGCGCTCAGGAACAACAATACAAGAATGCTGAACCAGCTCGGTCCTGATACAGGATGGGATTCGATTGGCACCTTTGATCAAGGGAAGCCTTTGTCAAAATTCCTGAACGGATTGGATACGCGTGATAAGCTGACCAAGACCATTCTCTACAACTTGAATCCTGCAGACAACGAGGTGATGGCGACCATGGTGGGTAATTTCAATGATGGCACAGTCCCAGGCAAAATACAGTTTGGATCAGGATGGTGGTTCCTGGACCAAAAAGATGGCATCATCAGGCAACTGAATGCCCTGAGCAACATGGGACTACTCAGTCGTTTCGTTGGAATGCTCACAGATTCCAGAAGTTTCTTATCTTTCCCGAGGCATGAGTATTTCAGAAGAATACTGTGTGATCTGATAGGCACAGAAGTGGAGGAGGGCGAATTGCCCAACGACATTGAATGGCTGGGAAAGATGGTACAGGACATCTGTTATAACAACACGGTCAATTATTTCAATTGGAAACCTTAACTGACAACAACCCAACGATTATGTCATCTACAACAAAACCAGGAGGCTACAGGTGGACAATCTGTGCTTTGCTTTTCTTTGCAACCACCATCAACTATCTGGACAGGCAAGTACTCAGCTTGTTGAAGCCCATGCTGGAAGATGAGTTTGGATGGACCAACAGTCAGTATGCCAATATTGCTTCTGCCTTCCAGTTTACTTACGCTATATGTCTTCTTTTTGCAGGAAGAATTATCGATAAGCTTGGTACCAAAAAAGGATATGCATGGGCCATCATCCTCTGGTCCATTGGTGCGATTGTACATGCATTGGCCATTCCCATCGGAGAAGTACTCATTTCATCATTGGGATGGATTGGATTGGCTGCTGTGCCGGTTTCAGTGGTGGGGTTCATTTTTTCAAGGGCTGTTTTGGCCGTTGGGGAAGCAGGGAATTTTCCTGCCGCCATCAAGGCAACAGCAGAATATTTCCCCAAAAAAGAAAGGTCTTTTGCCACTGGAATTTTTAATTCAGGAACCAATATCGGCGCCATTCTTGCTCCGCTCAGTGTGCCCTGGATTGCCACCAATTATGGATGGGAAACGGCATTCATTGTGATTGGAGCCATCGGTTTCCTTTGGTTGATTTTTTGGTACATGTATTATGAGCCACCCCATCTTCAAAAGAGAATGGGAGAAGCGGAAAGACAATATATTCTTGCTTCAGATGCTGCAGAGGTTGCCCAACAATCAGCCACAAGCAGTCAAAAAGTGAAATGGTCTAGTCTCTTCAAATACAAACAAACCTGGGCTTTTTCTATAGGTAAATTCCTGACAGATGGCGTTTGGTGGTTCTTCCTGTTCTGGTTGCCTGCCTACCTGAAAGACCAGTATGGCATGACCGGAACAGAAATCATTTTGCCGCTGGTAGTGCTCTACAGTCTTACCATGGTGGGCAGCATAGGCGGAGGTTGGTTCCCGGTTTATTTCATCAACAAAGGATACAATGCTTATGACGGAAGATTGAGGGCGATGTTTGTGATAGCCTTGATTCCATTGGTTGTTCTGGCTGCCCAGCCCCTTGGAGGCATCAGTTTCTGGATGCCTGTGATCCTGATTGGTATAGGCGCTTCTGCACACCAGGCCTGGAGTGCCAATATCTTTACCACTGTTTCGGACATGTTCCCACAAAAAGCCATTGGCTCTGTGGTAGGCATTGGAGGCATGGCTGGAGGAATTGGCGGAGTGATCGTTACCAAAGTAGGTGGTGCTTTGTTTGATCATTACAAAGCACTGGGGCACATTGAAACAGGGTATACCATCATGTTTACTTTCTGTGCAACAGCATACCTGGTTGCCTGGGTCATCATGAAATCACTGGTCCCCAAATTCAAGTTGATTACCGACCTCTGATTGGTTTGAACAATCGTTTGCGCAGATTTGATTGATTAATATCCAAATGAAGGGAAATTTCATCTTCATTGTTTATCTTTAGAATCAATCAACATTCTTCCGCATGAGCTCCC
This sequence comes from uncultured bacterium, assembly GCA_903894575.1. Taxonomy (GTDB): domain Bacteria; phylum Bacteroidota; class Bacteroidia; order Chitinophagales; family Chitinophagaceae; genus Pollutibacter. The sequence continues at coordinate 4,739 of CAITQQ010000400.1, read as the reverse complement.
TTCATCCCAAAGGCAGGAGAAAATTTCTCCTCAACACTGCAGCAGCTGCAGCAGGTTTTTTTATCGTGCCACGCCATGTGCTTGGTAAAGGCTTTATTCCACCCAGTGATCAACTTACCAAAGGCATCATTGGTGTCGGAGGCATGGGACGCAACCATATTGAGTATGCAGGAACCCGCGTAGTTGCCGTCTGTGATGTGGAAAAAAGAAACCTCCTTGCTGCCGAGAAAAGGGTAGGAGGAACCATCAAGAAATTTCATGATCACCGTGAATTGATTGCCCTTCCAGAAGTGGATATTGTACACATCGCTACGCCTCCACACTGGCATGGTATCATGGCGATTGAAGCTGCCAAAGCGGGCAAAGACATCTGGTGCGAAAAGCCCATGACCCGCACCATCGGAGAAGGCAAACGCGTTGTAGAAGCGGTGAAGCAATATGGCAGGATGTTCAGGCTCAATACCTGGTTCCGTTTTGAAGAGAATTTCTACGGAATGAACACCACTGTAAAACCCCTGAAAAAACTGGTAGAATCCGGATTGTTGGGATGGCCACTCACCGTAACAGTTGGTAAGCAGACCGGATTTGATTGGAAGTTTTACTGGATTGGCAAAACAACTTTACCAGAACAGAAAGTTCCTGAAACACTCGACTATGATCGCTGGCTGGGCCCTGCACCCTACAAGCCATACAATGAGCACCGCACCAATCCTACCTTCCGAGGGTATTGGGATTATGATGGCGGTGGATTGGGAGACATGGGGCAACATTACCTGGATCCCATCCAATATTTCCTTGGCAAGGATGAAACCAGTCCAGTGCTGGTGGAAGTAGATGCAGAACAGCAACATCCTGATGCCTGTGGAACATTCAGAAAGATTACCTATACCTACGAAGATGGATGCAAGATCATCCTTGATGGAGAAGGTACGGGTCCTGAAGTGCCCTACATCGAAGGCCCTAAGGGTAAATTGTTCAATGGGTTCAAATCAGATATTCCCAACCTGAAAGAGAAAATCGCCTTGATGCCAGACCCTGCGCCACAGGTCACAAACTTTTTGGATTCCGTCAGGTACAGGACACCATTTGCGCTCAATGAATCCAATGGTCACCGTTCATGTACCATCATCAATATTGGAAAGATTGCCCTACAACTTGGTCGCACCCTGCGTTTTGATCCAGTTGCACAGGTTTTCATCAATGACGATGAAGCCAACAGGATGATCAATCCTCCCATGCGCGCACCTTGGAATATTTAATCTTCAACTGAACATTCATGAAAAAGTTACTCATATCCTTGCTCTTTAATCTTGCAATGGTCACCATGCTTCAGGCCCAAGACAATGCAACAAAGGCGGTGGCTGCTTTTCCTTATCAAAAGTCTGCAGATGTGCAGACCATGCTCTCCGCCATGGAATCATGGGGCAAGGCTGACTGGAAGAAATTGTTGTCCATGCTGGATGATGATTCCCTGAAACTGAAAGCCACTTATGCATTGAATGCGTATACCCATCACACTGCATTGAACGCATCAGGAAGGACCAAATTATCTGCCACACTCATTTCATCTCTGAACGCTGTAAAAACCCGCTATGCCAAAGACCTGATGATCCAGGAATTGGGTTTATTGGGTGATCCGAATGCCATCAAGCCCTTGTCCAAATTATTGAAGGATGAGGTCTATTGTGGAGCTGCTGCAAGGGCATTGGCCACCTATAAAACGGAGGCAGCAACTGCTGCACTCAACAAGGCCCTTTCATCTTCAAAAGCACCGCTTACGCAACATATTAAGGCCGCCATTGACAATGCCAATTTCAAGTTGCCCATGACAATGACGTCTTTGCAACCAGCGGCATCAACAAAAAACAATGCCCAACAATTGCTGGACCTGCAAGACCAAATGGCTGCTGCAAAGAATCCGGTTCAGCAAAGAAATATCCTGGCAAAAGCAGATCATCTTTCTGGATTGGGGGCATTGATGTTTGCCGGAAAATATTTGACAGACCCCAACCTTAAAAAACAAGCTGCTTTGATTGTTGCACGCATTGGCTTGAAAGACAAAACCCTATCTGGTAAAGCAGTTAGGGATGTACTTCAACTGGCTCAGCCGCTGATCAGTGGAACAGATAGTGCCATTTTGGTGAATAAGCTTCGCGCCCACCTCAATACCATGCCTTATGATCATGGATTTGTTTCCCTTTTCAACGGCAAGGATCTGACTGGTTGGAAAGGCCTTGTGGGGAACCCTGTTTCCAGGGCTAAAATGACTGAGCAAGAATTGCTCCTGGCTGAAGCTACTGCCAATACCAAGGCCCAGCAGGATTGGGTAGTAAAAGATGGTTTGCTGATTTTTACTGGCCATGGCGACAACCTTTGTACCGTAAAAAAGTATGGTGATTTTGAAATGTATGTGGATTGGAAAATTACAGAGAAAGGCGATGCAGGTATCTACCTCCGGGGAAGCCCTCAGGTCCAGATTTGGGATACTTCCAGAAGGGAAGTTGGTGCCCAGGTGGGTTCAGGTGGTTTGTACAACAACCAGAAAAACCAGAGCAAACCCCTTTCAGTTGCAGACAATAAAATTGGTGAATGGAATACCTTTCACATCACCATGATTGGTGAGAAGGTCAGTGTTGAGTTGAATGGTGTTTTGGTAACAGACAATGTGGTGTTGGAAAATTATTGGGACAGAAAAATACCCATTTTCATCAAGGAGCAGATTGAGTTGCAGGCCCATGGAACCTATGTGGCCTATAGGAATATTTATGTCAGGGAAATTCCCGGTGACCTCAGTTCAAAGTTGAGTGATGAGGAAAAGCAGCAGGGGTTTGAAATGTTGTTTGATGGCAGCAACCTCAACAATTGGATTGGCAACAAAACCGGCTACCTCGTAGAAAATGGAACCATGGTGGTCAATCCTGCTGGTGGAAGCGGAGGCAATCTTTATACAGCAAAAGAGTATGGTGATTTTGAATACAGGTTTGAATTTCAATTGACTCCTGGCGCCAACAATGGCTTAGGGATCCGCACGCCAACCGAAGGCGATGCTGCTTATGTTGGGATGGAATTACAAATCCTGGACAACGAAGCCGACATCTACAAAAACCTCAATGCTTACCAATACCACGGTTCGGTGTATGGCGTCATTCCTGCAAAAAGGGGATTCCTCAAGCCTGTGGGAGAATGGAATGAAGAGGTAGTAGTTGCCAAAGGATCAAAAATCAAAGTCATCCTCAATGGACAGGTGATCATGGATGGCGACATCAAGGAAGCTTCAAAAAACGGAACAGCCGATCACAAAGAACACCCAGGCCTCCACAATCCAAAGGGGCATATTGGTTTCCTCGGGCATGGGTCTGTGGTGAGGTTCAGGAATATCAGGGTGAAGGCGATGTAAATCTATCAGCACATGCACAAGTTCATTCTTTTTTCTTTGTTGGTTTTAAACCTGTCTCTTGGATTTTCTCAAAACATCACAGGCGCATGGACCAGAAATCTTGACACCGCAGTACAGTACCTGACGGTGGTTGACAATTATTTTACTGTCGCAACATTTAATATACAGGAAAAAAAGTTCATCAGCACCCGCGGTGGAACTGCCATTGTTGAAAAAGGAAAAATGTCTGGAACAATTGAATTCAATACAATTGATCGGGCTGAAGTGAAATCAAGCTACAGCTATGATGTAAAGCGTAAGGAAAACACCCTGATGCTTCCACTGGAGGGCAATTCAAAAAAATGGACGAAAGTTGATGACGCAACTGAATCACTTTCAGGAAACTGGAGAATCACCGGAAGGGAGCAGGCAGGTACAATGACGCCCATCAAGCCTGCAGCCAGAAAGACCATCAAGATACTTTCCGGAACCAGGTTTCAGTGGATAGCCATCAACATAGAAACTGGAGAATTTTTTGGGACTGGGGGCGGACAGTATGGTTTCAAAGAAGGTACCTATACTGAAAATATTGAATTCTTCTCCCGCGATGCAAGCCGCGTAGGGGCATCACTCAGCTTCAAAGCCGAAATCAACAATGGTGAATGGCACCATTCCGGTTTGAGTTCCAAAGGTGAAAAAATCCATGAAGTTTGGAGCAGGAAGTAGAGGTTGACGGCTACTTCAATCCAATCCCCAACTCCTTCAACTGCGCATCATCAATAGAAGATGGTGCATCAAGCATCACATCACGGCCTGAATTGTTTTTTGGGAAGGCAATAAAGTCGCGGATGCTTTCGCTTCCACCGAGGATAGAACAGAGCCTGTCAAAACCAAAGGCAATACCACCATGGGGGGGAGCACCATATTCAAAAGCGCCCAGCAGGAACCCAAATTTGTGGAGGGCTTCTTCCTCGCTCATGCCGAGGGCAGCAAACATTTTTTCTTGCAATTCTCGCTGGAAAATCCTGATCGAACCACCACCAATTTCATTGCCGTTCAATACCATGTCGTAGGCATTGGCCTTGATCTGCGCATAAGGATGCGAAAGATAATTGGCTGCATCATGGATTACCGGATCGTTGTCGATCATGGTCTGGATCTGTGATGGTTTGGGCGAGGTGAAGGGATGATGCCTGGCCACCCAGCGGTTTTCTTCTTCAGCATATTCGAACAATGGGAAATCCAATACCCACAGCAATTTGAATTCATCTTCTTTGCGCAAGCCCAACTGCTTGCCCATTTCCAACCTGAGCTCACTGGTAGCCTTTCTGGTCCTCTCTTCTGCTCCGGCTAGAACAAGTAT
>CAITQQ010000399.1 GCA_903894575.1 uncultured bacterium | reverse complement strand
CCCATTCTCCAGGCTCGGCATCCCAAAATGCATAGGTATCGCCCCCAAGCGGGTATGCATATTGCCTGAACCTCATCTGTTCTTCCTGGCTCCAGTGCGCTGCTACATGTTTTTTGGTGACCACCCTTGTTGCTCTTTCCTCTCCCTGGTAAAGGCATTCATTTTTTTTGATCGGTCTCACGGCATAAATACCAAATCCTGCAATGGAATTGCCACGCAAGGCATAGGCTTTTTGTTTGCGTGCATGCCTTGCCATCCCTTCTTCAATGATGTGTTGAAGAAAGCCTGCTTGTCCTATTCCATCATATTGCAAGATAAAATCAGCCGAACCTTCATATCCATCGGAATAGAAAACTGAGCAGGTGAAATTTACCTCAAGGAAATAGATACTGTTATCATCTTTTACCCTGAAGTCCATTCTTGCATATCCCTTGCCCCCGAAGCAATTGAAGATTTTTTCGGCTGCATGGCGGAGTTCTTTTTCCAATGCAGGATTATTACAGGGGATATTGGCACCTGGGTGTAGTTCGGTGGTTTTTAAGGCATAGGTTTTGAAGGCAAATCCTTCCGGGAAAACATATTCAATAGGCTTGAAAGACCTGCAGGACCTGCCATCTGGATTGGCCGCCACCATCACAGTAAACTCCCTGCCGGCAATGTATTCCTCAACCAACAACTCAGGATAGGACGCAATGATCTCATTCACTTTTGCCATCAGTGCCCCTTTGTCGTGCACCAACGATCCATGGTCAATGCCGAGGCTGTCTCCGGCTTTTGCGGGTTTGATGAACAGTGGAAAATTTGCTTTTGCTGCAATGTCCGCTGCTGCAGCTGCAGAACTGATGAGGTGGTAAGCAGGCGATGGAACACCTTCACAATAAGCAACATATTTCATGAGTTCTTTGGGCGGATCATAAAGCGTTGCTGTAGGGCCGGTATAAGGCAGATGGAGGAGTTCAAGGCTGTGGATCACATCTATGGATGGTACTTCCCATTCAAGGTATCCTTCGCAGAGGTTTACAAAAATATCGTACTGCTCATTTTTCAGTGCCTGCAATTGTTTGTAGGTGGTCAGCTTGTTGAGCAATACTGTATCAACTGTTGCGTCAGGCAACAAGGGTGCAAGCTGCCGAATCGGATCATAGTACTGGTAATCCACTGAGGTTGTTGAATAATCTGGCTGAAGCACGCAAACCTTTAATCCCATTTTTTTGATTTTCTGGTGAAGGCATCCTGAAAAATTTCAAGCATCATTTCCCCGAAACTTGTTTCATTGACCCGTAGGATGGCGCCAATGGAAGTATAGTCCTCATCTTCACTGAGTCCGCATTGGGCATTCACTTCCAGCACCTTGAGTGCTCCGGTTTCCTGGTCCATGCGCAGGTCAATCCTGGTATAGCCTGTGCCATTGACAGCGGCGTATGCCTCCATGCTAAGGGTTCGAATTTTTTCTGCAAGGGATTTATCTACAGGATGATAATCATAGAAATTCTCTTGCGCTGGCATAGGGGCTTCCTCTTCATAGATTTCCCAAAGCCTGTCAAAGGAGAGGAATTTTTCATGTGCTGGAAGCGATGGATGAAAAACCCTTTCAACAGGATCATATACCCTGCATTGATCAGGATACCGGGCCGATCCTGTGATCATGGTGGTGAATTCCCTGCCATTGATGAATTCCTCTGCAATCACGCCATCAATGGAAAGGTTCCATCCGCGATAGCCTTCCAGCATTTTTTCCAGTTGGATTTTCAACTCCTCCAAATTGTAGACTACATTCCTGACGCCCACGCCCATGCTGCCTCCTGAGACAGCGGGCTTGAGGATGATGGGGCTACCCAGGTTTTCAAAGAGGCTTTCATTTGCATCGTCCATTGAACTGATCATGGCCCATTTTGCGTTGGGTACACCAGCATGATCAAAGGCTTTTTTCATTGGTCCTTTGGACGTGGTGATATGGTAAAAATATTCCTCTGACCCGGTATAGGCAAGTTGATTTTTTTCAAGCATCCTTACAACAGCAATGCCTGGTGTACCATTTACTTCATCGCCATCACACAAATTCAATACCAGTGGCATTTTGGTTGATGTTTTACTTTCTTCGATGATTGTATTGATCACCTGCTCCTGGTCTTTCATGGTTACGGGTTGCCATTTCCATTCCACTTCCCATGCGGCAAACAACTTGGTATATTCTGCAATGCTCTGGGAAAAATCGT
>CAITQQ010000398.1 GCA_903894575.1 uncultured bacterium | reverse complement strand
GTGAAAAGGGTGAGGTAATGCTCATTGTCAAATGCATTGTTGATCAGGTAATATCCGAGTAGAAAGAATGTGATTGCATTGATCAGCAGGATGGCGATTTCAGCCAACGCATACAATTCTTTTTTGATGATTTTGTTGGCAAGAAATGCTGTGTAGAAAATGATAAAGTTGATGAACAAAAAAATGAAATTGGAAGAAAATCCAACAGCAAGATAAGCATTGGCAAAGGAGGCGAAGAAAATAAACCAGCTGAATCCAAATGCCACCTGGTAGATCAGCTTCCAATCCCGCTTGAAGGAAAGAAACAGGAGCCCGATGTTGATGATGGACAAGTATCCATACAAGAGGGGAAGGTTTTCATTGCCTGTACTCAACAAAAAAGGAATCGCATAAGCGCCAACCTGCCCGAGCAGGGCAATGATTTTCCTGTTGTACCAGATCGACATGCTGACAACAAATGCTGTTGTAAACAGCATCAATCCAAAGGCGATGGGTTGGGGGAAGAGATGATAAAAGCTGTGCGCGATATACGTAATGAAATAGATAATGGAAATCGATCCACTCATCAGGACCGCGCTATAGTCGATGTATTTTGCTTTCAGGCGATAAGCCAACAGACACAAAACAGCCGCAACACTATACCCGAGGATGATCCGCGTGGTTGCGCTGATCAGTTCTTTTTCAATGGCATATTTTGCACCAATGAATACGCCAACAACAGTAACAAGAATCCCTATTTTGTTGATGATATTGCTGCCGATCAGGTTTTCCAGCTGATCCCTGCGCGCATTGGTTGTGGCTGCAGGTTCTTGTTTTTTGGCAGGGGGAACAAATGGAGTAGATCTTCTAACGAACGGCACTTCAGTCTGGGGTGCTGCTGCATCTTTCTGCAGCGATGCCTTCAGTGATTGGAGTTCAACAAGGACAGCATTCAGCGTTTCCGTTGTTCTGCCTTGTTCAGCATTCAATTGCTTGACGCTGTTTTCCAAATCTTCGATGCGCTGGTTGATGTTTTCCATCATACAATGCGTTAAAGGTGCTGTTTTCTTACGCCTTCTTTGGTGATCACAACAGGAAGAATCAATCCATTTTTATCAAAACGCATTTCATCCATGCAGGTTTCTCTCGAATTTCTGTCTTTTTCATTCAAGGGCCGGCGGTGGTAAACGATATAGTATTGGTCTTTTCCTGGAACTGAAATCACGGAGTGATGACCTGCTCCTGTGGCAATGCTGGGGTCTTGCTGGAGAATTTTGCCAATCCGCTTGAAAGGCCCGGCGGGATTGTCTGCCATGGCATAGGCAACACTATAGTTGGGTCCTGTCCAACCGCCTTCTGACCACATGAAATAATATTTATCATTCCGTTTGAAAACAAATGGACCTTCCACATATCCCTCGGGGGTGATTTCCTTGAAGGTCTTTCCGTCTTCAAAAGGAATGAATCCATTCAAGTCTTTGTTCAGCTGCACCATGTTGCAGTGCCTCCAACCTCCATAATACATGAAGTATTTCCCATTGTCATTGAAAACGAATTGATCAATCGGTTGTGCGCCATTGTGAAATTTGTCAATCAATGGCTTGCCGATATGGTCTTTGAATGGTCCTGAAGGAGCATCCGCAACAGCAACTCCTATGCCTCCTTTTTCATTGTCATTTTGGATATCGTTTGCAGCAAAGAAGAGATAATATTTGTTTTCTTTTTTTACGATTGATGGAGCCCACATGGCTTTCTTCGCCCATCGGATGCTGCTGGTATCAATGATGCGATCATGTTTTTTCCAGGTCAACAAATCAGTGGATGAAAATGCATCCATGAAGACCTGTTTTTCATAAGGGGCTGAAAAGGTAGGGTAGATCCAATATTTTTTATCGAAGATGGTTGCTTCCGGATCTGCGTACCAGCCTGCAAACAAAGGGTTTCCGCTGTATCCATTGTTTTTTGTTGATCGCAACAACGCCGCCAATTCTTTCACTTTTTCAGGATATTCTGCAGCAAGATTTTTCTTTTCTCCAATATCAGATTTCAGGTTATAGAGTTGTGCCGATGGACTGTTGCCCAATTCAATATTGGTGAGGGCTGCAACGGCCGGTTCGTTGCTGGGTTCAATGTATTTCCATTCTCCATTGGTCATGGAAAGGGTGCGCAACCCCTGCTTGACCATGGCCTTTCTTCCCTGTAGTGATTTTCCCAGCAAGGCATCAAGCAGGTTTTCGCTGTCTGTTGCATCATCAGCAGGAACCTTGGCTTTGAGCATGGACGCAAATGATGCAATAAAATCAAGCTGTGATACCATGGCATCCGATACGCCGGGTTTGATCATGGCTGGCCAGCTCACAAGAAAAGGTACGCGGGTGCCCGCTTCAAATGCGCTGTATTTTCCACCCCTGAGTGGTCCCCAGGGTGTATGACCATTCAATGCAGTGACGGCTTCGTCATCGTATCCATCATCCAAAACAGGTCCATTGTCACTGGTCAAAATGATCATGGTATTCTTGTCAATTCCCAGCTGTTGCAATTTGTTCAAGACCTGACCAACCGTCCAATCAATCTGCAGGATGGCATCTCCGCGCAAGCCCAGTCCGCTTTTCCCTCTGAACATGGTCGAAGGCATGCGGGGAACATGGGGTTCTGTAAGGGAATAAAAAAGGAAGAAAGGTTTTGTCTTGTTTTCCTCGATGAACCCGAGAGACTTTGACAAGAAGGTCAGTGGCAGCTCTTCATCCGTCCACCTCGCCTTTGTTCCACCGGTCATGAAACCAATCCTACCGATGCCATTGACAATGGTATTGTTGTGGCCATGGTTGGGTGAGGCTTTCAATTTGAGTAGTTCAGGATTTTCCGCCCCTGTTGGGTCATTGCCTATTTTCTTTTTATAATCAACCTGAATGGGATCAGATGGATCTGCAGCCACTACATGATGGTTCTCTACAAAGACTGTTGGCACCCGATCAGCGGTAGCGGGGAAGATGAATGAATAGTCGAAGCCCACTTCATTTGGTCCGGGCTTGATTTCAGCGTTCCAGTTTTTTTGCACCTCGTTGCCAAGCCCCAAATGCCACTTGCCCACCAATGCGGTTTGGTAGGCTGATTGTTTGAAAAGGGAAGGCAGGCTGGTTTTGTCGGTGGGAATGATCAGTGCAGCATCTCCCGGTAGAATGCCTGTTCCTGTCTTTCTCCAGGGATATACTCCTGTTATCAATGCATACCGCGAGGGCGTACAGCTTGCTGAGGTGGCATGTCCGTTGGTGAACCGGATGCCTCTTTTTGCAAGCCTGTCCATGTTGGGCGTTTTTATCTTTGTAGCTCCGTAACAACCCAGGTCTCCATAACCCAGGTCATCTGCATAGATGATGATCACATTCGGGCGCTGTTGTGCGGAAAGGGAAATGCAAAAACAGAGGAGAGCGCAGAGGGTTTGAAGACTTTTCATGCCGGCAGCTTTGGGCTTTAAATTATTATTTCTGGGGGTTCTGCTGAAATAAATCCCTTTAAAGGTATGGCTAAACACGGTTAATTTTACCTTTGTGCCATAAACAATAACCCATATTGCATGGCATAAAACCGAGCGATGGAAATAGGAATTGACAGTTTTGCGGCGATGATGAGCGGCAATGAAGAG
>CAITQQ010000397.1 GCA_903894575.1 uncultured bacterium | reverse complement strand
TTATGCCAAGAACAATCGTCAAAACCGACTGAGCGAGATCAACACTTTCAGTTTTTACACTGCAGAAAAACAATATGGACTTTGGTTAGACCATGCTATCTATGGTGACGGAGAAAAATGGTTTTTCCTCGGTAAAGGAAAATTTCAGTACTTCCCCATGAAATACTATGGAATTGGCATTGGTTCTCCTGAGCAGGGTTATGCGGTCGTAGACAATTCCAACATTCAACTCCGAGAGCGGGTGCTTCGGAAAATAAAAAGAAATTTTTATGTTGGTGCTGAATTTGACTTTCAACGCATGTATGACGTTTCATTTACCAAAAATGACCCACTCAACTATACCTATCCTAGTGGTTACCAGGGTGCGAAAAACATGGGTCTGGGTATGGGATTGGTCTATGACAATAGAAAAAATGTAATGAATGTTAGAGAGGGATTGTTTGCAGAACTGGCACATCTCAATTATTCTTCTTCACTTGGTAGCACAAATGCCTTTCGCAGTACACAATTTGATATCCGTTATTTTAGGAAAGGAATCAATCCAAAAGATGTACTTGCATTACAGGGATCTGCAATGTTCAATAAGGGGGATGTACCTTTTAACCAAATGGCCATGATGGGTGGCGAGAGCATGATGCGCGGATACTATCTTGGACGGTTTAGAGATAAAAACATGGTTGCGGCCCAAGCAGAATACAGGTTTCTTCCATTTGCCTTCAGTAAACGATGGGGTACAGCCGCATTCCTTTCTGGTGCAACAGTTGCGCCAACAACAGATAAAATTTTGTCTTCACAGCTCAAATTGGCTGGTGGATTAGGGGCCAGATACCTCGTCTTTAAATCAAAGGATATTTTTGTTCGCTTTGATGTTGCCTTTACCCGTGAGGGCAATGGATACTACTTTTTTATTGGGGAAGCTTTTTAATCCAAGTTCAATGTTTCAGTTTGATATTCGGTATCTAAATTGGAAAACTGATTCTTGAAGTGTTACAATAATGAATGGAAAATTATTTCAGAACTTTTCTGATCTCATAGACCTGTTTTCTCATTTCAGCCAAGGAACCGATCAAAATATAATATTCATATTCGTAAACAGCATTTTTAGAAAGGATCTCATCTTTTATCGGTGCTATGTAGGAAGTTGATGCACTTGATGCTTCTTTACCGGGTTCCCCTGCCATTCCAGCCAAAAACATGGTGCATTTTGGATTGTAAACAAGCATTCCAATCTCCGCATCATCAACAAATGCCATCCAGTTCTCTGATACTTCCTTGTATCTACCCCAAAATCCACTGGAAAGATTCTTTACTTCCAACTTTATGTAAGGCTGATTAGTAAAGGGGTCATTTCCTTCATAGGTAAAAAGATTTTTCAAAGCAGAGATTGGATAAACAGCTGGCAATTCCTGGTTAAGCATCAACCCATCGCCGTAGATCTCATCTGTGCGGTGACAAGTGAGCCGGTTCCTAATAGTCAATATATTTCCTTTCAAAAAGGTCCACTGTTCCATTTCAGCTTCGGCAGGGCGGTTGTTCATGTCCCATTGCATGGGGATGCATTTCACATACAAGCTGTCCTTTGATTGTTTGTAGTCGATAATTTTGGCGCGATTGCGAAACGCATCGCCTACTTGAATCGGGTTCCATGCCCAGGGTGACCAATTGGGCGATTGACCTTCTGTTTTTCGATCAAGGCTTTTACCCGCGTAATAGGATTGTTGTATATAACGGCCTTCGTCGGCAATATTTACAAAACTGCGTTGGGATCCTGAATGGGATATCCAGGAAATAGCACCACCCCGAGTTAGATCGAATTTCACTGTCAGCTTCCCATTGTCTGCAACCAGTTCTTTGGGTGTTGAGGTATTTATCTGTTTATCTGTCTGCGCAAAGCAAAGGGTAAAACTGAGCAATGCGGATAAGATGAAAGTACCTCTCATAACTATTGAGTGATTAAAATATTATTAACTATGATTCCTGATCTGCTGCATTCCAATCCCACAAAACAATGTCCCATCCAAAACCACCATACATCAACTCATTGATGACTTGGAATCCTCTTTTTTTGTGCGCTTTCAGTGAACGAACATTTGCTTTTGCCACATCCGTAACGAGGTAAGTAAATTCATTTGAAAGGCAATCCCTAAAATGTCCATAAAGCTTTTGCACCAGGTCTTGCCCGCGGTATTCTTTTGCTACACACAATTGACCAACCACCACATAGTTAACATTCCTTAATGATTTCCCATTATACTCACATGCATCAATGGCGTCAAAAAGACCTTCAATAAGGTCATGCCCCTTTCTGATATCCTTTGTTGCAACCAACGCGTATCCAACAACCTTGTCGCCATCCTTTGCAATGATGGATGGAGAAACTGCATTCATTTCCTGCAAATATTCTATTGTGTAGGCAGCAGTAAGGAAACCTTGATCCATGGCCTCTTCAGCGGTTATGTTCTGCTTTAGATTCAAGGCTTGTAAATCCCTGATGCCATTTATTTCAGTTGGGCTTGATACCCTAGTCACTTGAACTTGTATACTATTCATCTATAAATTTACAAAAAAGATGCAACTGCATCAGGACGATTGAATATGTAGCTATCAGAAAATGCTGTATCTTCAAGATTAATGATTTGAATAAGCAGTAATGGAACAAAAAAAATATAAGAATGCTGGAAATGGGATTGCATTGGGTTCTTGTTTTGGAGTAGTATTTGGGGCTGTCTTTGGAATTATTTATGGAAACATTGCTACCGCTTCTGGATTTGGGTTATCAATTGGAGTTTTTATCGGAGCAATTTTCGACTTTGTAAATCATAGAAAATCAATCAAAAAGATTTAATGAAGAATAAAATATCTGTTCATACCCTCCTCATTATTCTGTTAACAGGAGTAATATATTTTCCCGTTCTAGCTCAGCCAAAAAAAGGTACACATCTCGCTAACTTTTCTGGCGAATGGAAATCTAAAGAGACAATAAGCATGGGTGGAAATATTGTTTGCTCATATGATGAGGGTGATCGCATGCTCTCTAAAACAATGAAAATATCACAGCAGCCTAATTTTCTAACCATAGAAATTCCAACCACGACGCCTGGCGCAGCATTGACTACCCATGAACAGTTGACCTTCGATGGCAAAGAAAATCAAATTAATCATGGTATAGAGAGAGGCAAGAAGTCTACAGTTAAGTTTTCAGCAGATGGACAAACCATGACGATTAACTCAATAGTACACCTGACGGTTGCCACTCCGTATAATGTTGCTGTACAGAAAAAAGCATTTGTTTATGTAAAAGAGGTTTGGAATTTGAGCAATGACGGCAAGTCGATTATTGTTCAGACCAATGCAAATTCTAACATATTCGACGACCTGCGTTCTTGGACCACTGTTTTTGATAAAGCCAAATAGTCATTGGATAAACAAGATTTATACAATGAGGTGGCTTTTTTCATTCGCACCGGGAATTAAACGCCAGAGTCATTTTTAAAAATTTGCTATTTACTTTCAATTCCATCCGTCTACAATACCTGATTTAATGTCTTCATAATTTGAAATAAAAAGTGTCACTGAAACTGAAAATCATTAGTTGAAAAAGAGTCTCTTATAAAGTAGCTTGTTTTGCTTTTAGTTTTTGATAAAGCCCTTCAAGCTTTGTTTTCTGAGACAAAAGAGCATCCCCGCTTATTTTTGCTTTTTTGGCATCCCATACAGCAGGAATGGCCAGTTTGCCTTTTGATAGAGAATACATCCAGAATAGATCTATAAAATTGATGAAGAGATTGACTCTATAAAATAAGGTGGCTTTTTC
>CAITQQ010000396.1 GCA_903894575.1 uncultured bacterium | reverse complement strand
ACACTGTATTGTGCTTTTTCTCATTTGCTAACAAACTCTTTACCTTAATTGTTATTTTACTTCACCTGAACTTGTTAGTTTTGCGCATCAACCCAAAAACCTAACCATGTGTGGAATCGTTGCCTATACAGGACACCGAGAAGCATACCCTATTGTACTCAAGGGGCTTAAACGGCTTGAATACAGGGGATATGACAGTGCAGGTGTAGCACTCATCTCAGACAAAATTGATGTCTTCAAAAAACAAGGAAAAGTCGCTCGCTTGGAAGAATCACTTTTCGATACTCATTTACCTTCAACCATCGGTATAGGACATACCCGTTGGGCTACACATGGCGAGCCAAGCGACAGGAATGCCCACCCGCACCTTTCTGCCAGTGGTCGGATAGCAATGATTCACAATGGCATCATTGAAAACTATGCTTCCCTCCAGCAGGAATTGTTGAAAAAGGGATACCAGTTCAACAGTGATACCGATACAGAAGTGTTGCTCAATTTTATCGATGATATATTGTCCAACAACCGATGTTCATTGGAGGAAGCTGTTCGCATTGCACTGAAAAGGGTTGTGGGCGCGTATGTAATTGTATTGTTGGATGCTGAAAACCCAGACACCTTGATCGCAGCGCGGAAAGGAAGTCCTCTTGTGATTGGCATTGGGGAGAATGAACATTTTTTGGCATCTGATGCTTCACCCATCATTGAATATACCAAAGAGGTTGTTTACATCAATGATTATGAATTGGCCATCATCAAGGGAAATGAGCTGGTGCTCAAGAACCTGGGCAACGAAATCATTACCCCTTTTGTTCAAAAGCTTGATATGGAACTGGCAGCCATCGAAAAGGGGGGCTATGAGCATTTCATGTTGAAAGAAATCCATGAACAGCCCAAAACCATATTTGATTGCCTTCGCGGCAGACTTGATGTTGTGAATGGGGAAATCGTTATGGCTGGTGTTCAGGAACACATTGAGGCATTGAGGCATGCCAAAAGAATCATTGTAGTTGCCTGTGGTACCAGTTGGCATGCAGGGTTGGTTGCAGAGTACATCATTGAAGAACTTTGCCGCATACCGGTGGAAGTTGAATATGCGTCTGAATTCCGTTACCGGAATCCCATTATTGAAAAAGGAGATGTGCTGTTTGCCATATCTCAAAGTGGTGAAACTGCGGATACACTCGTTGCCATTGAAAAAGCTAAACAACAGGGTGCTATTATTTTCGGAATACTCAATGTAGTTGGTTCATCCATTGCCCGTATTTCACATGCAGGAGCATATACCCATGCTGGTCCTGAGATTGGTGTAGCAAGCACCAAGGCATTTACAGCACAATTGGTTGTACTGACAATGATTGCACTGAAAATTGCCAAAGCGAAGCAGACCATTAGCAGTGATCGCTTTCTGCATCTCATGCATGAATTGAATGCCGTTCCTGAGAAAGTGGAAGCGGTGTTATCCAATATCGATGCTATTCAGGCCATTGCCCAAAAGCATGCAATGGCAAGCAGTTTTCTTTACCTCGGAAGGGGATATAATTTCCCTGTAGCACTTGAAGGGGCTTTAAAACTCAAGGAGATTTCCTACATCCATGCTGAGGGTTACCCGGCTGCGGAAATGAAACATGGCCCCATTGCCTTGGTAGACGAACAACTGCCAGTGCTTTTCGTTGCGACAAAAGATGCCTACCATGAAAAAGTCATCAGCAACATGCAAGAGATCAATGCAAGGAAAGGGAAATTGATTGCTGTGGTAACAGAAGGTGATCAGTCCATCGACTCACTCACAGGAGATTTGATTTTTGTTCCTGAGGCAGATGAACTCATTGCTCCCATAATCAATGTGATTCCCCTTCAGCTCTTGTCCTATTATATTGGCGTAGCGCGTGGGCTTGATGTTGATCGTCCGAGAAATCTTGCAAAAAGTGTTACCGTGGAATAGCCTCCAAAATCAACATTATGAACAACATTGTCAAAAGTCCGATTACCTCAATAGGGTATGATTTTATTCCATTTGCCTATTTGCCTGAGGGGAAAGACGAATATCACCTCAGAAATAGGTTTAATAAAAGTGGCATAGAGTTCAGAGGCCTAAGGGCTTCAGAATTGGAGATTCTTGTAAGAAATAACAATTCTTCTGATAATTGGAACAATGTCTTGGTTTCATCTCAATTTGATCCACACCTTGTCAAAGGCTGCAGTTTTTTTGGCTTGATCAGGATTGGTAAACTGGAACCACTTTCACTGGAGTTTCACGGACTCAGGTTGCCAGTAGGACTTTTCAATTCCACCATCATCAATTGCGATTTTGGGGATAATGTCAGCATACACAATGTGAACTATTTTTCCCATTTTGTCGTGGGAAATGAAGTGATCATCGCCAATGTCAATGAGCTCGCTACCACCAGCACGGCCAAGTTTGGCAATGGTATCATCAAAGAAGGCGAAACAGAAAATCAGCGGATTTGGCTGGAAGTTTGCAATGAAAATGGCGGAAGGAAAATTCTTCCATTTGATGGTATGCTGACTGCAGATGCCTATCTCTGGTCCAAGTACCGGGATGATCAGGCCTTGATGAATGCTTTTTATTCCTTTACAGAGCAGAAATTTGACGCAGCAAGAGGTCATTATGGATTGATCGGAGATCGAACCGTGATCAAGAATTGCAAGATGATCAAGGATGTGCAGATTGGTACCGATGCTT
>CAITQQ010000395.1 GCA_903894575.1 uncultured bacterium | reverse complement strand
TGAAAAGTTTCATTCTACCCTGATGAAGGACATGCCCTCCAACATGAAAGTAAGGGTTTTGTTGGCACAGGCCTTGTTTGGAAATCCAGACATTCTTTTGCTTGATGAGCCTACCAATGGACTTGATCTCGAGACCATCGGCTGGTTGGAGAACTTCCTTGCTGATTACGAAAACATCGTCTTGGTGGTGAGCCATGACCGTCACTTCTTGGACGCAGTGTGTACCCATGTGGCAGATGTAGACAGGCAAAAAATAAAGGTATTCACCGGTAACTATACTTTCTGGTATGAGTCATCCCAGTTGATGGCCAGGCAGCAGAACGACAAGAACAAGAAGACCGAGGAAAAGCGCCAGGCTTTGCTCGACTTCATCGCCCGATTTAGTGCCAACGCCTCCAAATCCAAGCAGGCAACATCCCGTAAAAAAGCATTGGAAAAGCTCACCATTGAAGAGATTGAGCCTTCCAACAGAAAATACCCCGGCATTATTTTTCAGCCATTGAGAGAAGTGGGCAACCAGATCCTTTCTGTTGAAGGCCTTTCAAAATCTGTTGACGGCAGGGTCTTGTTTGACAAAGTCAATTTTTCTGTGAGCAAGGGCGATAAGATTGCTTTTGTGAGCCGTGACCCATTGGCGGTAACCGCGTTTTTTGAAATCATCAACAACGAGATGACAGCAGATGGCGGAAAGTTTGAGTGGGGAACAACCATCACCAAATCATATCTGCCCGTTGAAAATACCGAATTCTTTAAGGAAGAGTATGGACTGATGGACTGGCTTAGGCAATATGTTCCTCCACATGTTACAGATGCTGATGAGCCTTTCCTCCGTGGATTTTTAGGCAAAATGTTGTTCAGCGGAGATGATATCGCCAAGAAGACAAAGGTCTTGAGTGGGGGAGAAAAAGTAAGGTGCATGGTGAGCCGGATGATGCTCCAGAATCCCAACTGTGTTATTCTTGATCAGCCCACCAACCACCTCGACCTGGAGAGCATCCAAAGTTTCAATGAAGGCTGTATCAATTTCCCCGGGGTTGTATTGATGACTTCTCATGACCATACCTTCATGCAGACTGTTGCCACAAGGGTCATCGAACTTACTCCCAAGGGTTCCATTGACCGGTTGATGAGCTTCGATGAATACCTGGCAGACAAGCGGGTGCAAGAGCTCAGGGCTGAAATGTATTGATCAGGATCATGGGGTTGATTGATGGCGGTCATGATGATATGCCGTTTGAAGCAAGACATTTGTTTCAAATTAACCATCATGCAACTCACCGAAACCTCTCCCCAGCAAGCCGAGCATTTTGAATGGCTCAACGCCGTTGATTTCTACCATACCTATCTAGATATTGTTGCCGATCGTATCGGGGCATTGAATGCCTTGGATGGAGAAGTGGTTGATGAAAGAAAGGTGGAATACTTTTCTGAAAAACTCAATGAAATCCGCGAAAGGCTCTACGGCATTTCTTATGCAGTAAGTGAGCACATTGATGAAATGGACCTCATACCTTCAGTGGACAATCGGCTTGAGCGGGATCTTCAATCCATTCACCATTGTGGTATCAGGGATAAGATTGAATCGTTTGAGGAGCAGGTCAATGATTTTAGAACTGCATTCAATGAGTTTTATGTGAGGGTGCTTTGATTTTACTGTCGGTATTCTCCAAATACATTCCTGAGTTTTCCTGCAATTTCTCCGAGGGTGCAATAGTTTTCAACCGCTTCAATGACAGCGGGCATCAAATTATGGCCATTGATAGCGGCTTCCTGAATGTTGGTGAGGCATTCTTGGGCTTTTTGTTCGTCTCTCCTTGCTTTCAGTTTTATCAATTTTTCAGTTTGCAGTTCCCTGATGGAATCATCAATTTTCAACAGTGTTGGCTCAGGATCTTTGGCTCCCTGAAATTTGTTGACGCCCACCACCACCTTGATTTGCTGCTCTACTTCCCTTTGAAATCTGTAGGCGCTTTGCGCAATCTGTTCCTGCATGAAACCTTCTTCAATGGCCCTGACGCTTCCGCCCATTTCATCGATATGGGCCATGATTTCATTTACAGCAACTTCCATGGATGCTGTAAGGGATTCAACATAGTATGATCCTCCCAGTGGGTCTGCTGTTTCCGCTACACCACTTTCGAAAGCAATGATCTGTTGGGTTTTGAGGGCCAACTGCGCTGCCTCTTCTGTAGGCAGGCTCAAGGCTTCATCGTAGCCATTGGTGTGCAATGATTGGGTGCCGCCCAATACAGCAGAAAGGGCTTGCAGGGTAACCCTTGCAATATTGTTCAATGGTTGTTGCTGGGTGAGCGTGCTGCCACCCGTTTGTGCATGAAAACGCAGCATCATGGCCTTGGGGTCTGTTGCACCAAGCGATTGCATGGTTTCTGCCCAAATCTTTCTTGCTGCCCTGAATTTTGCCACTTCCTCAAAAAGATTGTTGTGGGCATTGAAAAAGAAGGAAAGTCTTTTGCCCAGGGTATTGATGTCAATTCCTTTTTCAATAGCAGCCTTTACATAGGCTTTTCCATTGCTCAGTGTAAAGGCGACCTCTTGTGCAGCCGTGCTGCCAGCCTCCCGGATATGGTATCCTGAAATGGAGATGGTATTCCATTTAGGCATTTCAGTGCTGCACCATTCAAACAGATCGGTGATGATGCGCATGGATGGGGCAGGAGGATAGATGTATGTGCCACGGGCCGCATATTCTTTCAGAATATCATTTTGAATGGTACCTGTCAGTTTGGAAATATCTGTCCCCTTTTTTTTCGCTACTGCCGCATACAATGCCAAAAGGATAAAGCCTGTGGCATTGATGGTCATAGAGGTGGATACTTTTTCCAGGTCTATCCCTCCAAACAGGATTTCCATGTCTTCAATGCTGTCGATGGCCACGCCTACTTTCCCCACTTCTCCTTCAGAAAGGGCATGATCACTGTCATATCCAATTTGGGTAGGAAGATCAAATGCAACACTCAATCCGGTTACCCCTTGTGCCAACAGAAAATGATAGCGTTTGTTGCTTTCTTCTGCTGTTGAAAACCCTGCATATTGGCGCATCGTCCAGTGTCGTCCTCTGTACATGTCTTCCTGAATGCCTCTTGTATAGGGGAATGATCCGGGATTGGGCTGCGCAGGAACAGCGTTTTCTGCGGAATAAACTTTTTTTATGGTGATGCCTGAGTCATTCCTGATGGGAGTATCCATGATATTTTATTTAAGCCTCGAAAGGTTATTCCTGGCTTCAGTTTTGAGCAGTTCAAGCACTATGGGCTGGATGGAGGCATTGGCGTCTGCAGCCAGAAAGGTTTTTAGAGCATCGACCAACAGATCTCCAGAAGCATCACTGGCCAAGGTAGCAGCCAATTGCTCAAGGATAAAACACTGTTGATCCTTCATGTCAACCACTGCCTGCCATGCGCTTTCAGCCACATAGATTTGTTGTGAAAGATTGTGTTCGAATTCCTGGGTAATGGCCTGTTTGATCACATCTGCCAGTTGGTTGGCACTGAGGTTGCCTGCTGGAAAACGTGAGATTAAGGCAGGAAATCCTGAACGGTCTGCAAAGGTTACCAGTCTTTCATAGGCCTGTACACTGAGCATGGAACTGATGTCTGACATATATGAATTGTTAAAACAAATGTACACCAAGGGTATGGATTGCGGGTTTATGATTTGTTATTAATTTCGCAGTATGGAAATGCAAACAGGGATACCGGTTAAATTCACAGATACTGCCATCATTGAAATCAGGCGTTTGTTTGAAAACAAGGTGCAGGGCAGTGAAAAATTATTGCGTGTGGGTGTAAAGGGGGGAGGATGTTCAGGCCTTAGCTACTTGTTGGAAATGGATGAAAAGACTGAAAGGGATGAGGTTTTTGAAGTGGGTGGAATTCCTTGCATCATTGATCCGGCCCATTCCATGTATTTGTTTGGGATGGAGATTGACTGGAAAAATGGTCTTGACGCAAGGGGATTTATTTTCAACAATCCCAATGCATCGGCAACTTGTGGGTGTGGGACTTCTTTTGCGGTGTAGGCTTTTAGGGGAAAGGGATGAGGGATGAGGGGAACAGCCAGGGACATGAGAAAAGACTAAGAATGAGGAGTTAGTGTAGAAAATATTTTAACTGAAGGCTAGAAACGATTTTATGTGTTAAAATAAAAAGAGACCGGACGAAAATCCGGTCTCTTTTATTATGTAGGTCTTTTTGGGCTGTTCCATTTGTCCCCTGTCCCTCGTCACTCATTCCTCATCCCTTTTCCCTCATCCCTTGTATTTTTACTTCTTCCTTTTTTCAGCATCAGCCTCACCCAATGGCTTGTTCTTTGCCATATCCACCAATACTGGTGCTGCAACAAAGATGGATGAATAGGTTCCGGTGATCACACCAATCAACATGGCGAAAGCAAATCCTCTGGTTACCTCACCACCAAAGATGAAGAGGATAAGGAGGGTAAGGAATACCGTGAGAGAAGTCATGATGGTTCTGCTCAGGGTATGGTTGATGGCCTTATTGATGATACTGCTCTTGGTTTCACCTTTCAGTTTTTGGCTGTATTCTCTGATCCTGTCGAATACAATAACGGTATCGTTCATTGAGAATCCGATTACAGTAAGGACTGCGGCAATAAAATGTTGGTCAATTTCCAGCGGGAAAGGAACCACACCTTTCAGGAAGGAGAAAACGGCCAAGGTTACAAACACGTCATGGAGCAAGGCAATGATTGTTCCCATTGAGTATCTCCAGTCGCGGAAGCGAAGGAAGATGTAGAGGAAGATGGCGATCATTGCAAAGATGGTTGCCTTTACTGCACCCTTTTTCAAGTCATCTGAAATAGATGGCTGAACGGTTTGTGAGCTTTGTTTATAGCTTTTCTGGAAGTCGGCATAGGCCAGTCCTTCTGGAAGGCTTTCTTTCAATCCTTTGAATAAGGCAACTTCTACTGTAGAATCTGCACTCTTGCTTGGATTGTCGATCATGAAAGAGGTAGTGATGTTCAGGGTCTTGTTGTCTCCAACTGTTTTCAATACTGGAGATTCTCCAAAGGCAGTTTTCAACGATTCCCTGATTTTTTCGTTCTCGGTGGCCTTATCAAATCTTACTGTATAGCTTCTTCCACCTTTGTATTCTACACCTTGATCAAAGCCGTTGAAAAGGGCTGCAACACCACCAATCAATACCACTACTGAAATGATGTAGGCAACTTTCCTGTATTCGATGAACTTGAAGTTTGCATGCTTGAATACGTTGCGGCTTGTAGCGGTGAAGTATTCAAAATGCCTGTTTTTCTTCGTCCAGAAGTCTGTGATCAACCTTGAAATCAGGATACCACAGAAAAGGGAAAGAAGAATACCCAGGATCTGCGTAGTGGCAAATCCAAGTACTGGTCCAAGACCGAAGTAGAACAAGATCATGGCTGTCAATAGGGTAGTGATGTGTGCATCCAGTACTGGAGCCATTGAACGCTTGTACCCTTCTGCAACTGCCAATTGATAGCTCTTGCCAAAGTTCAGTTCGTCTTTGATCCTTTCAAAGATGATTACGTTGGTATCCACTGCCATACCGATGGTCAATACCAAACCTGCAATACCGGGAGCCGTCAATGTTGCACCCAGTGCACTGAGCACACCTACAGTAAAGAGAAGGTTGAGGATAAGTGCGATATTCGCTACCCATCCGCCTGTATTGTAATATACAAGCATGAGGATGAAGATCACAACGAATGAAATACCAAAGGCCATTGATCCGCCTTCGATGGCTGAAGCGCCAAGGGTAGGTCCTACCACTTGTTCTTGAACAATCTTTGCAGGAGCTGGAAGTTTACCAGACTGAAGGATATTCGCAAGATCCTGTGCTTCTTCGATGGTGAAGTTTCCGCTGATCTCAGAGTTACCTGTAGTGATAGGGTTGATTACGTTGGGGGCAGAGTACACATTGTTGTCAAGAACAATGGCAATCGGCTTTCCAACATTGTTTGTTGTAAGCTCACCCCAGATTCTCTCACCTTGCTTGGTCATGATCATTTTGATGGCAGCCCGACCACGGTCGTCATAATCCTGAGAGGCCTGCTGAACACCATCGCCTTCAAGCCTAGCCTTGTCAGAACCTTCAACGGTTTTAAGGGCATACAAAGCAACGATATCGCTTTTTACACCTTTATCATTGGTTTCAGGAATGCCAAAAGCAAAACGGACATTGCCTGGGAACTGGCTCTTTACATTTTCCAGCGCCATGTATTCATTGAATACGGCAGTGTCTCTTCCTGCGATATAGCCCAGGTTTGGAGCGAAGCTCATCCTGCCTTGTTCATCCTGTTGAGGTGGAATAGGCTGGAATATGGTGAAGAATGATTTGCTTGAAACTTTGTTGCTGTCTGCCTTTGTGGGTGTTTTGGACTTTACAAGTTCTCCAATGGTAGCAGACTTGGTTGTGTCTGTAGCCTTTGCCGCCTCGGGAGCAGCTGCAGCTGTATCCTTGACAGCAGGAGCACCAGCATAATAATCTTTCAGTGCCTTTTCAGCATCAGTAAAAGATTTGTCCAGTTCTCCAATGTTGTAAACCTCCCAAAACTGGAGGTTGGCAGTGGCTTGCAAATATTTTCTTACACGCTCAGGATCATCCTTAACGCCAGGAAGTTCAACAGTGATGATGCCCTTGGTTTTGTCCAGCTGAATGTTGGGTTGCGCCACACCAAACTGGTCAATACGCTTTTGCAACACGTTGAAAGTATTGCTGATTGCACCTTCTGCTGAAGCTTGCAATTTGGTGATAACGGTATTGTCGTTGTCTTCAATTTTGACAGTCCTTCCGCCAGTACCTGCAAACAAGGTTGCAAGACGGCCGTTTGGATTCTGTGTCTTGTAAGCATTGGCGAAGAGCGTGATGAAGTCTGCATCACTGCTGGACTTCTGGCGCATTGCCTCGTTGATTGCATTATTCAGACCGGGATCTTTGGAATTGTTGGCAAGGGTTCTGATCAGGCCTTCCAACTCTACCTCTAATGTTACACTCATCCCACCTTGAAGGTCAAGACCAAGATTCAATTCTTGTTCTTTGGCTTTTTGGTAGCTGATGGCACCTGTGATGCCATATGTTACAGTTGCTTCCCTTGTACTGTCAAGAAGCCTGCGGTACCTTTTGTTGAATTCAAGATCCTTCAACTCTGTGTCAGCGTTGGGGAAATTGGCTTTTACAAAAGCCTGGGCTTTGGACTCTTGCTTTTTCTCATGGCTGCGAACAACCCATGTGAAATGCAGTTGGTACAGTGAGATCAGGATCAGTGCAATCGCAAAAAAACGAACCAAACCTTTCAGTTGCATGTTAATTCTAGTTTATGCTTAAAAATTGAAACCCCGATTGATCGGGGGTGGGCAAAGATAGGGATTTTGAGGTCAAAATTTGTTTTAGGCATTTGATTTTTACGCCTGACCGTTGGGGGCAATGTTACTAACTTTCAATACCATTTATTCAAGGACTTTTTTAACTTTGCCAAAATTTTACAGCATGAAACTTTCTTCTCGCCTCGATCTCTTTGCAGAACCGGAAACACTGAAAATGGCCAAACTGGGTAGGGAATTGAGGGCAAAAGGAATTGATGTGATTGATCTCTCCCTCGGCGAGCCTGATTTTGATACCCCTGACCATATCAAGGTTGCCCTTAAAAAGGCTGTTGATGATAATTATAGTCACTATACTCCTGTAGCAGGTTATCCAGACCTCAGGGAAGCGGTCTGCACAAAATTAAAGCGCGACAACA
The DNA here is from genome assembly GCA_903894575.1 of uncultured bacterium. Taxonomy (GTDB): domain Bacteria; phylum Bacteroidota; class Bacteroidia; order Chitinophagales; family Chitinophagaceae; genus Pollutibacter. The sequence goes on along the minus strand of CAITQQ010000395.1, from coordinate 6,237 downwards.
ACCTTGATTACAAGGCGGAGAACATTTTGGTGTCTACGGGTGCCAAGCAGAGCCTCGCCAATGTGGTGATGGCCATTGTCAACAAAGGAGACGATGTGGTCATCCCAACGCCATATTGGGTAACTTACTCAGAAATTGTCAAGCTTGCTGAAGGGAAAGTCACCCTTGTGCGCACTTCTATTGAGAACAAATACAAGCTGACAGCAGAAGAGCTGGAGGCGGCACTGACCCCAACGACTTCACTTTTCATTTTCTCATCCCCATGTAATCCGAGTGGATCTGTCTATACAAAGGATGAACTGGCTGCTTTGGCAGCCGTTTTCAGGAAATACCCAGACGTTTTCATCATCTCTGATGAGATCTACGAATACATCAATTTTGTTGGCAAGCATGAAAGTATTGCCCAGTTTGAGGACCTGAAAGACAGGATCATCATCATCAATGGCCTGAGCAAAGGATATGCCATGACTGGCTACAGGCTGGGTTATATTGCTGCTCATCCTGATGTGATCAAAGCCTGCGAAAAATTACAGGGTCAATATACGAGTGGTACCAACGCAGTCACCCAGCGTGGTGCCATTGCCGCCCTTACTGGCGATTTGAACCCAAGCATTGCCATGAACGAGGAATTTGGCCGCAGAAGGGAGAGGATGTTGGGCCTTTTAAAGGCAATCCCTGGCATCCAGATAGCCGAGCCTGACGGAGCATTTTATGTATTTCCTGTTGTTACAGCCTATTTTGGGAAGAAAAATGGCGAGGAACTGATCAAGGATGCTGACGATTTGTGTATGTATCTCCTGAATACGGCCCATGTTTCAACCGTAACCGGAAGGGCTTTTGGTGAACCAACCTGTATCAGGATTTCATTTGCCAACAGCATGCAGAAAATTGAAGATGCCATGGCCAGGATAACTGCCGCTTTGGCCAACCTTAGTTAAGGTTTTTAACACAATTTATTGAGCACAAGTGCGTTAAATGTTTTTCCTTTGCAATATGTCATAATTGACATATTGCAAAGTTTTAACTGAACGTACTTGGAATGATGCCCAGAAGTTTTTTCTTCTTTTTTCTTATTACAATCAATATGGTTGTCCTTGGGCAGGGACAGGCTGTAAAAATTACGCCCGGTGACAGTACCATATGCAAAGGGCAATCCATTCGTTATAGCGCTTATTTGTACAAAGGCAGCTTCCAGTTTATCGGTACATTTGACGGCAAGGACTATTTCATGGACACCGTTTCCAGGAGTTGGACTGATGCAAGGGTGGCTGCACAAGCCAACGGGATGGACCTTTGGGTAATTGATAGTCTCCAGGAAAATGATGCCGTTTACTCAATGATACCGCTAAGGGGTCAAACCAATACTTTTTTTTGGTTTGGTCTTTTTCAGGACCCGGTTTTGGAAGCAGCAGGTACTTCTGCCAGTGGTTGGAAATGGCTGGATGGCAGGTCGCTGGACACTACTTTTAAATACTGGTACAACAGTACGCCATTTATTGAACCGGATGATGTATTTCAATCTTCAATTGGGGCCAATCATGCCGCCTTGGGCCTGAATATTTCAGGATCAAGATGGAGCGACATGACCAATGTCTTTTCAAGTAGCTTTAAAGGACACGCCATCGCTGAAGTAAATAAAAGTCCGCTAATCCTGGAATGGTCTAATGGAGAAACCAATACAGGAACAATCAATGTTACTCCTCTTACAGATCAGTCCTATTTTCTTGACATCACCTATGGAGGCAACAAAACCCGAAGCAATACCTCCTTGGTGAAGGTGAATCAGGCAATGACAACAGCCTCCTTTAATATTTCAACCAACTCAGACACATGTCTTATCAGTAATAGCGTTGTATTTAATAATACATCTGTTGCAACTGATCCGTTGAATACCACCTATGAGTGGAGTTTTGGCGATGGCAACAAATCAATCCAATTTTCTCCCACATATCAATATGGGGGCTCACAAATCTATTCTGTTGTACTTGCGGCCAGAGATATGAATGGCTGCGTAACTTATGCGTCTAGGCTTGTAACAATCAAGCCTTCCCCCTTGATTCCTGTCATTACTTATCCTTCAGGTGGCAATGTTTTTTGTGCCGGAGATTCAGTTGTGTTGAATACTGTTGTTGTTCAGCCTGACCCGGCTACTGTTTTTGTTTGGTATCGAAATGCTGTTCTTGCCGGGAATGGAAGAAGCCTGGTGGCAAAAACCAGTGGGACATATTTGTTGGAATGTACCAACTTGAATGGGTGTGTCAACCGAACATCTATCAATGTAACAGTAAACAGTCTCCCGTCCAAACCAGTCCTTTCTATCGTAAACGGATTTTCGAATGTTGTTTGTCAACTGGACAGCAGTAATCTACAATCCTCAACTGCTATTGATATCGTTAAATTCAATTGGTTTACAGGAAGTGCTAAAACTTTAAACCAAGTAGCAAATACAACCCTCAAAAACTATACTGTAAAGCCTACTTCACCAATGGGCAATACTGTTGTTCTTTCAAAATATTTTGTTAGCACAACTGATACCAATGGCTGTATGTCTCCAATTTCTGATTCAGTTGTCTTCACATTCAAGCCTTCCCCAGTGATATCCCTCAGTGCAATTTCAGGCAAAACCATCTTCTGTGATGGTGATTCAACAAAGCTGATTGTCAACTCGAGGGCTGTAGGAAATACGTATCAATGGAAGCGTGATGCAACGTTGATTTCATACAATGATTCCATTATTATTGCAAAGCTTAGCGGATCATATATTGCTGAAGTCACCAATACTTTTGGCTGTACTGCTTCCTCAAATGCATTGCTGATACTTGCCAATAAGTATCCTGTTATTCCAGTGGTAAACGCTGATGCCTCTGCAACAGAAATTTTGCCAGATGGAACGGTGAAAATTTGCACCGGCGCTACTACCAATTTGCGAACACCCAATGTTATCGGTGGTATATACCAGTGGTTTAAAGATGGTACTGCAATGTTTCCACCTGGAAACAATTCAGGGATCATTGTTAATGCTGCTGCAAAATACATGGTAACAGTTACAGCCAATGGATGCACTTCATCATCCATTGAAACACAAGTAGATCTTTTGCCGCTGCCTGTTGGAACCCTTTTGTCTCCTCCAACCAATTCCATCTGTGAAGGGTATAGTGCAAGGTTGAATGCGACTGGCGCATTTGGTTATCAATGGTATTTTAATGGCAATAAGCTAAACGGTTACAAAGATTCCTTTTGTCTTGCCAATGGTCCGGGATTATACAGAGTTGAGTTTTCAACCGATAAGGGATGTAAAAAAATGAGCACCAATTTTGTTAACCTGGTCTTGGTTAAAAAACCTACTGTACTTTTTTCATATGATCTTTATTGTACAAATGTTTCATCCAATTTTACCAATAAATCTGAAACTGCCAGTAGCGGTTCCGTTTCTTATTTATGGAGATTTCAAAATGGAGCGCTCGATACCAACTTAAACGTTGTACATGTATTCTCAACCTCAGGGAATTACAGGGTTTCGTTGAAAGTGATGCCAAAAGATTGTCCACAGCTTGCAGATTCTAGTGTTATTCTGGTCAAAGTTGAGGCCCCTCCCAAAGCAATTTCTTATATCCCCATCAATGCGATGGCAGGTAAGCCGATAAGCCTTGTTGCCCGCGCAATTGGGGATGTTTACCAGTGGAGGCCTTCTACAGGCTTGAACAGCGCTTTCATCCGATTGCCCATATTGAATCCAACCACAGAGCAGTTGTATACGGTTAGTATCACCAACCGTGCAGGATGTAATTTTGTTGATTCGCAGTTGGTAAGGGTTTTTGATGAGTCAGACATTTATATTCCTGGTGGATTCACCCCAAATCGAGATGGCAAAAATGACAGGGTTTATCCCATTGCAGTAGGGGTATCAGTTTTCTATAGTTTCAAGATTTTTAACCGCTGGGGTGTGCTGGTTTTTGAGTCCAATTCACTCGATCCAGACCTGGGTTGGGATGGTACATTCAAAGGAAAGGATCAGCCTGCCGATACCTATACCTGGGTAGTATATGGGATTGGTCAAACGGGCAGACCCATCAGTAAATCAGGATCGGTGGTATTAATAAGATAAAATGAAGTTGATAAAGTACCATATTTCTCTTGTGTTCATTTTACTTCTTGCTTTTGATGCAGCGGGGCAGGATGCACATTATTCTCAGTATTTTAATGCGCCTCTTTCGCTGAATCCTGCATTCACAGGCTACTATGATGGCAGGCACCGTCTTGCCACCAATTTCAGAAACCAGTGGCTTGGAGCCGGCGATCCGTTTACAACTGCCACCGTGAGTTTTGATACAAGGGCAATGGTTAATCAATTGGACAAGAGCATACTTGGTGTTGGCCTTGTATTGATGGGTGACAGAACAGCTACAGGTGCATACAACAGTAATTATGCCAGCTTGTCTACTGCCTATCACCAGGCATTGGATGAGGAAGGATTCCAGCACCTCGCGGTAGGTTTTCAGGGAAGCTTGGGTGCCCGGATGCTTGACTACAACCGCATTTCATTCAACAATCAATTTGCCAGCAGAGGGTTTGATCTTTCGCTTTCCAACAATGAGAATTTTGTTACCCGTAGAAGCAGTTATGTTGATTTTAATTTTGGATTGATGTACAATTACCTGAAAGACAGAACCAGGGTTTTTATTGGTACATCCTACTATCATCTCAATCAACCTAAGATGAGTTTCTTGGGAAATGATGAATACATGTTGCCTGCAAGAGCAACTGTACATGCAGGAGCCTCTTTTTTGGTGGGTTCACAGGGAGAGTTATTCCTCAGCGGTCAATTCATGAATCAGGCAGGAGTGAACAACACTACGCTGGGTTTCGCCTACGGATACAGCCCCTATCAATCGGATGACAACAATGTATTTTACGCTGGCTTGTTTTATAGAAATCAAGACGCTGTTTATCCATATTTGGGATACCTGTTGAATGATATTCAGATTGGACTGAGTTATGATATCAATACCTCTGGCATTCAAACGGGAAACCGCAGGAACAGGAGTTTTGAACTTTCGGTCATTTATCACTTCTTTGATCCGAACGCCCTTAGAAGGGTGATGCCCTGGTATTAGAATATTCTACCAAGCAATGCCATAGTCTTCGCCATGGTTGCTTGATCCACCCCAAAGACTTCCATGCTTCCAGTCAAATCCTATCGCATTGATTGGGCCCGATGTCCTTTCTGTAAAACTCAATGTGTAGCCCATCTTTTTTAAGGCAGTCCTGACAGATTCAGGTGTTTTATCCTGCAATAAAATACTGCCTGGCCTGGGCTTTCTGTCCTCGGTTTTGGTTCCGCCGAGGGATAACCACAATTGGTTTGAATTGATGTTGGCGGCTTCTGAAGCCTGTTGAACAGTCATGCCAAATTCAACCACATTCAAGAAAAACTGCAGCAGGTTCTGGTCTTGTGTGTCCCCACCTTGCACCGCAAATGCGAGAAATGGTTTACCATCCTTCATGGCAAGACTGGGTGTTAATGTAACCCTCGGGCGTTTCCCAGGGGCAACCACGTTGAAAGGATTAAGGGTGGAATCAAGCACAAAACTCTGCATCCTTTGGCTCATGCCAACGCCTGTTTTTCCTGCAATGCAGGCAGGAATCCATCCTCCGCTGGGAGTAATGGAAACCACCCAGCCTTCAGCATCTGCAGCTTCTACAGAGGTAGTTCCTCTCCATAACCTGTCCTGATAATCCAGTTCAGCCATGGCAATGGCACCTGAATCGTGTGACGGTACAAAATTTCTTTTGCTGCTGTCAAAACCTGAGAAACCTCTTTTGGCCAGCAAACTCAGATAAGGGTTTGTTCTTCCTTCAAATGGATAGGGGTCTCCGGGGCCAATGTTGGCATCATTTTTATCAGGGTTGATCTGAGCAGCCCTCATTTTTGCATATTCCTTGCTGAGCAGTCCTTTGATGGGTTGCTTGGGTCCAAAATACGGATCGCCATAATAAAAGTCCCTGTCTGCAAAGGCCATGCTCATTGATTGATAAACAGTATGGATATATTTTGTACTGTTGTATCCCATTGATTTCAAATCAACATTCTCAAGAATATTCAGGGCTTGTAACATGGAAGGTCCCTGTGTCCAGGACTGGAGCTTATACACATCAATTCCTTTGTAGTTGATCTGGGTTGTTTCTTCTTCAATGGGTTTCCAATTGGCGAGATCCTGTTTGGTGATCAATCCACCT
>CAITQQ010000394.1 GCA_903894575.1 uncultured bacterium | reverse complement strand
GTAAAGTTCTTGTTGGGCGTATTGTCCATGTCTTTGACATGCCAGAGCGCAACCCTTCCTTTGTATTGTTTGAACAATGCTATGGGGTCTTTTCCGGCCTTTGAAACCCAGAACAGGTCCAGTTCAAATTTTACCAAGGCCGGGTCGGTTTCATTGGCCAGGATGTCGAAAGGAATCTGTCCTTCCAGTTCCTGGAATTCAAAATCATGGTTGTGGTAGCAGAGCTGAATGCCTGCTTTTTTACAGATGGCACCAGCCTTGTTCAGGTCTGCGGCAATTTTTTTGTAGTCAGCAATGGAGGTTCTTTCTTCTGGCATCAGGAAGGCAATCGCCATATAGTCTTGACCAATGGCTTTGGCATCGGCCACTGCTTTGTCCCATCCAAACAAAACTGTTCCAGGGTTTTGCTTGTTGCCGAAATTGCCATAGAGGTAGTGTCCAGATGGCGCAACGAGGCCACACTCATCCAATACTTTTTTGTATTCGGATGCTTCCATCCCGAAGAACTTGCCGTTGTATCCGAAGTTCTCTACTTCACCAAATCCCATGGCTGCAATTTTCTTGAGCGTTCCCTTTGGGTCTTTGGCCATGTCATCCCGAACCGTATAGAGCTGAACACCAATTTTTTTATCTTTTACACCTCCGAGCGCCAGCGCATCATTGATAAAAAATGAACCTGCGGCAACCCATGCCATTTGCTGAATGAAACCCCTTCTTGATGTCATGCCTTATTTTTTTATGGGTACAATTTACTGATTCATTTCTGAATTGATGCATTGCGTTTATCCGCAAGATCAGTGTTTGCAGTCGTCTGCATGACAATTGTCCGCCTTTCTGCATTGGCGGTAATTGATGTAGTGGGCGGATACAATCAAGAGCATGGCGGGGACCAGAAACCAGATTTGATAAACATGAAAAAGCTGTTTCAGGATCAGCATCAGGATTCCGAGGCCAAAAATAAACAGGGCCTGCTTGTGGTGATGGTGCTTTCTGTAACCATGGGTCAGCGAATAGCTTCCAATGGCAGCAGCCAGCAGGATCATGAAAACCTCAAACCATGTATTGTTGATGATGTTGATGCCCAGCACCGGAAGACTTGTCAATACCAGTGGCAAAAGCGCACAATGGATGGCGCAGGCTACCGAAGCAGCAATTCCAAGGGCATCATAGTTGATCTTTATCATGGTGGGGCGACAAAATTAATACTTTTGCAACAAAGTTGCATTCTTAATCGTTGGTATAATCGGAACGACAAGCGTAATTTTGTTTCAATAATTGATTATGAGTAAAAAGGCGATAAGCTATCTGGTGTTTTTTGGTTTGCTCTTGGGCGGATTTTATTATGCCATGATAAAATACACCGATTTTGAGGAAGTGAAGTTGCCGGTCTTGAATACGGTGCAGCCCTTTACATTTCTTAGACAGGACAGCGCCATGGCTTCACAGAAAGATATCCGCAACAGGGTATATGTTGCAGAATATTTTTTCACCACCTGCAAGGGCATTTGTCCGAAGATGAACAAGAACATGAAGGCCATCTATGAACAATTCAAAGTGGACAGCAATTTTCTGATTGTTTCGCATACGGTCAATCCTGATACAGATTCTTTGCCAGTGTTGAGGCATTATGCAGATTCTTTGGGAGCCGAAGTTTCCAACTGGTGGTTCCTGACGGGAAGCAAGGAAAGCCTCTACAAAACTGCCCGCGAAAGCTATTTGCTCGACGATCCCAAGAACAGCACCAAAAACATCGACGAGCAGTTTCTGCATACACAGTTTTTTACCCTTGTCGACAGACAGGGTCGTGTACGCGGTGTGTATGATGGCATCAAAAAAGAAGAGGTTGATCAACTGATGACGGATATCAAAACCCTGATCAAAGAATAAGGTGACAAATCAAGGAGAAGACATATTGAAAAACAGTGCACTCAGTGTAACGGCCAGCAGAAAGCGGATACTTGATATTTTTCTTGCCGCAGACAATGCCTTGGCCCATCAGGACATTGAAACAAAATGTGCTGAACAATACGACCGTGTTACCATTTACAGAACCCTTCAGACATTTCTTGAGAAGGGCATCATCCACAACATCCCTTCCACAGACAACATGGTCCGTTATGCGCTTTGCAACGAGGCCTGCATCACTTCGGGGCATCATCACGACAACCATGTGCATTTTAAGTGTGATGACTGTGGCAAGACGGTTTGCCTGGATGATGTAAATATTCCTGCTGTAAACCTACCCAAGGGCTATACCATGAAAGAGATCAACATGGTGGTGAATGGCATTTGCAAATCCTGCAAATAAAAAAAGTCCCAATGTAAAAACACCGGGACATTTCGTTAAGGCTCTGATTAGTAGCACCACAAAGATAACCTGCAGTAAATCAGTGTACTAATTTCGGCCATACCATAAAAGTAGTAGGTATTAAAGTTTTTCTAACTCGTTTTTGACGAAAATCATCAGCTCGCTGATCTTTTCAGGAGAGAAATCGAAATCAATTCCGGCCGCTGCATACAAGGCAGGAAGCGTTTTGGTTCCACCCAGGCTCAGGCCCTTCATGTAGTTTTCAAGGGCTTTTTCAGGGTTATCCCTGTACTGTTTCCACATGCCAATGGCACCCAATTGGGCAATTCCGTATTCGATATAGTAGAACGGCACTTCAAACAGGTGAAGTTGACGCTGCCAGTTGTAAGACCTGAAGCCTTGCAGTCCACTGTAATCGATGGCGCTGGTGCTAAACTCATTCAAAATCCTCAACCAGTTTTCTTTTCTTTCTTCAATGCTATGGCCTGGGTTTTCATAGACCCAGTGCTGGAACTTGTCGATGGTGGCAATCCAGGGGAAAATGGTGATCACCCTTTCGAGCTGGTGGCGCTTCGCCCTTTTCATTTCTTCCTCGTTGTCAAAGAAAACATCCCAATGGTCCATGGTAAACAATTCCATGGACATGCTGGCCACTTCAGCCATTTCTGTTGGATATTCCTTGAAACCTGTCAGTTCAAGCCCATGTGCCAGGAATGAATGAATGGCATGACCACCCTCGTGCACCATGGTTGTGAGGTCAGACATTTGAGAAGCGGCATTCATGAATATGAAAGGCGCTCCGCTTTCTGCCAGCGGCATGTTGTATCCACCAGGGGCCTTTCCTTTTCTGCTGTCCAGGTCAAGGTGATTGAGTTCATCCATTTTTCTGAGGCAGTCGCC